>JBBSAN010000112.1:0-12794 GCA_038252265.1 Chloroflexia bacterium | reverse complement strand
ATACCGCCGTGGTGCCGACGCGCACGCCGAGCAACACGCCAACGAATACGGCAGTGGTTCCGACGCGCACGCCGAGCAACACGCCGACCAATACCGCCGTGGTGCCGACGCGCACGCCGACGAATACGCCGACCAACACGGCAGTGGCTCCGACGCGCACGCCGAGCAACACGCCGACGCGCACTCCGGTGCCGCCGACCGCTACGCCTGGCTGCGCGTCACCGACCCCGCTCCCGATTATCACGCCTGCGTTCACGCCGGGGCCGGGCTGCTCCAGCACGCCGCCGACCGGGGTGGTCAGCGCGCTGATCATCGATCACCCGAACACCACCGAAGCGCAGTTCACCAACCACTCGACCACCTGTAGCTATCCGGTCGGGCTGGCGATCTACCAGCGCTTCGACAACAACATCAACCATCAGGTGCTGTACGATTACCAACTGGCGATCATCCCGCCGAACAGTTCGCTGACCCTGACGGTCAACAACCCGCCGTGCGCCTATCAGGCCGACGCCTTCTACGGCAGCTTAATCGTCTCCTTCTCACCGGGCGTCCGCTACAATGAGCGCCGCCTGGACGATACGTCCAGCACGCATCGCCCGTTCTGCGTGCCGGTTTGCCCCCCGCGCTAGTCTGACCGAGGAGTAGCCGTCGCCCAGAACGCGGCTACCCCCCGGCACCACCAAGAGGGGCACCCCTAACCAGGGGTGCCCCTCTCACTCTCTACCCTATCAACGAAACAAAGAGGGCGCGGCAATCGCCGCGCCCTCTTACTACTCACTGACCACTGACCACTGGTCACCGACCACTGACCACTCGCTACGCCTCGTCGCCCTCTTTATTGAAGCCCCGCGCGGCCAGCGCGTCCTTCAACTCTTCCAGCGACTTCTGGCCGAAGTTACGCAGCCCCAGCAACTCCTGATCGCCCACGGCCAGCGCCTGGGCGACGGTGTTGATCCCCGCCCGCTTGAGCGCGTTGACCGTCCGCACGCTGAGGCCCAGGTCGTCCAGGCTCAGGGCGGCGGCTTCGTCGGCGGGGGTGGGGCCAGAGGGCGGCGCGATCTCGTCTATCTCCCCGGCGTCCTGCCCGAAGCTGGCAATGGTGTTGGAATAGCGGGTCAGGATGCGGGCGGCCTGGCTGAGCGCGTCTTCCGGGGTCATCGAGCCGTCGGTGCCGATTTCCAGCAGCAAACGGTCATAGTCCACGTTCTGGCCGACGCGGGTGTGTTCGATCACATAGTCCACGCGCAGGATCGGGGTGTAGATCGAGTCGACCGGGATCATATCTTCGGGGGTGGCGTGCTGCTCGTCGGCAGACACGTAGCCGCGCCCCTGCTCCACCAGCAACTCCATCTCCCACTTGCCGCCGTCACCGGTGGGGGTGAATAGTTCGGTTTCGGGGTTGATCACCTCGACGCCTTCCGGCAGGTCCAGGTCTCCGGCGGTGAGCGGGCGGGTGCCGCTGCCGTTGGGGCGCAGGGTCAGGCGCGCTCCCCCGCGCAAGATATCTGATTCGGCCTTCAGCCGCAATTGCTTCACGTTCAAAATAATGTCCAGCAGATCCTCTTGCAGCCCTTCGACGCCCGACATGTCGTCGTTGAGCGGCTCGATGCGGATGGCCGTCACAGCGGCCCCCAGCAGCGAAGAAAGCAGGATGCGCCGTAGTGACGACCCCAGGGTATGCCCCCAGCCCGGCTCTAACGGCGCGATGCGGAACATTCCATAATTATCTCGTTGTTCGACACACTCAATCTGTGGCAACTGAATATTAAACACGCACACCACCCCCACAAAAATAAACGGTTTTATTGGCAGCAACAAGCGACCCACCGGTTGGCGGGCGCAGTTTGTAAGTATACCATAAGCAGGGACGGTTTGTCCAATAGTATGGACCCACGATTCGCCCCCGCCTGTTGGCCGATTGTGTGCTTGACAGCAGGCGGGGGCCACGTCTATACTGGCCCTGCTGGTGGCACCCGCCTTGCAGTAGCCGCGGGCACAGGAGGACGGTTATGACCGACAATAGCACCCCGTTACCGATCAATAGCCCCGCCGCGATCCGGCGGGCACTGGACGGCAAGACCATCGCCATGGTCGGCCTGTCGAGCGATCCGTCACGCCCCAGCTATGGCGTGGCCCGCTATATGCAGCGCCAGGGCTACCGGATCATCCCGATCAATCCCAACGAGCAAGAAGTGCTGGGCGAGCAGGCCTACCCCTCGCTGAGCGACGTGCCCGTGCCGGTGGATGTGGTGGATGTGTTCCGCCGCTCCGAGTATGTACCCGCCGTGGTAGACGAGGCCATCGCCATCCACGCCCCGGCCTTGTGGCTCCAGATGGGTGTGATCCATCCCCAGGCCGCCGAACGGGCCAGGGCCGCCGGGATGGCCGTGGTGATGGACCGCTGTATTAAAGTGGAACATGCCGACCAGGAATAGGCCGGGAGTGTAGCAGGAGAGTGACGATGAGCGAGCAGGCCGAGATCGGGGTCATCGGGGGGTCCGGATTCTATGGGATGCGCGGGCTGGACGATGTCACCGAAGTGCAGGTAGCCACGCCGTTCGGGCCACCCAGCGATACGGTGGTGATCGGGACGCTGGCCGGGCGGCGCGTGGCCTTCCTGGCCCGGCACGGGCGCGGGCACCGCATCACCCCGACCGAATTACCCACGCAAGCCAATATCTGGGCGCTGAAAAGCCTGGGGGTGGAACGGCTCATCTCGATCAGCGCGGTGGGCAGCATGAAAGAGACGCTGGCCCCCGGCGAGATGGGCGTCCCCGACCAGTTGATCGACCGCACGGTGAGCCGCCCGCGCACCTTCTTTGGCGGCGGGCTGGTCGGGCATGTCGTCTTTGCCGACCCGTACTGCCCGGCGTTACGGCATTCGGTGGTGGCGGCGGCGCAGGGGGCAGGCACCGTTCACGATGGTGGCACCCTGATCGTCATCGAAGGGCCGCAGTTCTCCACACGGGCCGAGTCGGAACTGTTCCGTAGCTGGGGCACGTCCTATATCGGGATGACCGCGCTACCGGAGGCCCGGCTGGCGCGCGAGGCGGAGTTGTGCTACGCCACCCTGGCCCTGATCACCGACTACGACTGCTGGCACGACAGTGCCGAAAGCGTGACCGTGGACATGGTCATCGCCAACCTGAACAAGGCAGGCGACAGTGCGGCGCACGCTTTGACCACACTGGTGGCGACCCTGCCCCGCCAGGCCGACGCCGGGTGTACCTGCGGGCAGGCGCTTGCCCAGGCGATTATGACCGCCGCTCCACTCATCCCTGCCGATATAAAAACGCGCCTTGCGCCGATCCTCGGCAAGTATTTTCCCGCCGAGCCGACAGCGTGAAACGTAACGAGTGATGCGTGATGCGTGATGCGTGAAACGTATTGCGTATTGCGTATTGCGTATTGCGTATTGCGTAATACCGTTAGAAGTACTGATTACGCATCACGCATCACGCATCACGCATCACGCATCACTCGTTACTAACCACTAACCACCAACCACCAACCACCAACCACCCGTCATGGCCGTCATCCAAAACACCTTCACCATGATCCGCCGCCTGCGCTGGACCGAGTTCCAGTTGCTGATCATCCCTGCCGCCCTCAGCATTTTGGGGATGGTGATGGTGATTTTGGTGCCGACGAGCATCGCTACAAATAAGACGGCGGGCGATATTGTCTGGCACTGGCCCGACCTGTGGATGAGCTTCCTCTTTATCGCCCTGCTGGCGGGCATCCACCTCTGGCTGAACATCACCGCGCCCGATGCCGACCAGATCTTGCTGCCGGTGGTGGCGATGCTGACCGGGCTGGGGCTGATCATGGTCCAGCGGCTCGAATTGAGCCTGGTGCCGACCTACGGTGCTGCCTACAAAGGGATCGCCAACAAGCAGGTGTTGTGGATCGCGGTGGGGCTGGTCGTGCTCTGGCTGACCCTGATCGTGTCGCGGGACCTGCGCTGGCTGCGGCGCTATAAGTACACCTTCGCCTTGCTGGGGCTGGCGTTGGTGGCGGCGACGCTGTTCTTCGGTGTTGAAGTGAACGGGGCCAAGCTCTGGTTCAACTTCGGCGGCTACCTCAGCTTCCAGCCGTCCGAACTGCTCAAGGTGATCCTGGTCATCTTCCTGGCGGGCTACCTGGACGACAAACGCGAACTGATCACCCCGCGTGGCAGCACCGGCTTTCAGATGCCACCCTTGCCCTACCTGTTGCCCCTGGGGATCATGCTGCTGGGCACGCTGGGGCTGTTTATTGTGCAGAAGGACCTGGGCAGCGCGCTCCTGTTCTTCGGCGTCTTCCTGGCGATGCTCTACCTGGCGAGTGGGCGGGCGTTGTATGTGGTGACTGGCCTCACCGCGTTCCTGGTGGGGTCCGCCATCCTCTACCAGTTCTTCAGCCATGTGCGCCAGCGGGTGGACACCTGGATCGACCCCTGGTTCACCGCGCCCTATGGCGGCTACCAGATCGTCCAGGCGCTCTATGCTTTCGCCAATGGCGGGGTGCTGGGCACCGGCATCGGCCTGGGCCAGCCGGGCTGGATCCCGGAAGTCCACACCGACTTTGTCTTTGCCGCCATCGGCGAGGAGTTGGGCCTCGCCGGGACGCTGGCGACCCTGGCGCTCTACCTGCTGATGGTCTACCGGGGCTACCATATCGCGCTCCACGCCCGCGACGGATTTTACCAATTGCTGGCGGCGGGGCTGACCACCGTGCTGGGCCTGCAAACCTTGATCATCGTCGGCGGCGTCACCCGCCTGATCCCGCTGACCGGGATCACCCTGCCGTTCATCAGCTATGGCGGCTCGTCAGTGCTGGTCAACTTCCTGATCGTCGGCCTGCTCCTCCGCATTTCCAGCGTGGAGTCCCGCGCCGTCTCCCGCACCAGCCCCGTCCAGCCGCCCGCCGTGCCCTTGCGCCCGCGCTAGGGGCTGGGGACGAGTGCTGAGTGCTGAGTGCTGAGTAACGAGTAGTCAGTGGTCAGTGGTCAGAATGCGCAATATTTTTACGCAATACGCATCACGCATCACGCATCACGTATCACGCATCACACCTATGGATCGACTACACACATTCTTACGCCCCTTTAGCGCCTTCGTCGCCCTGGCGCTCACCGTGGTCGGGCTGGTCAGCAACGACCAGATCTGGCTGCTGGCGCTGGGTGGGGTGCTGATCTGCGGGCTGTATCTGATCTGGAGCACGATACCGCGCCCGACCGCCGACCTGCAAGAGCGGTTCAGCCGCAACGTGCAATATATGGCCGGGTTCGTCCTGGCCGGGTTCCTGCTGCTGGCGCTCAACCTTTTGCGCGAACAGGTGGTGCAGGCCCAGGTCACCCTGGAAACCCGCGCCGTGAGCGAGACTCAGGAAGTCTCGCCCGGCGTCTACGAGCGAGAAACGACCGTCCAGCGCGGGACGACCATCCTGACCGAGAGCCGCCAGCTCACTGGCGAGGGCCTGGACACCACCACCCGCTCGGCCCAGAACCAGCGGATCGTGCAGGCGGGCTACCGGGTGCAGCGCGGCCAGATCATCGACGCCGGGGGGCAGGTGGTGGCCGGGCGCGAAGTGTTCCCCGACAACAATTTCGTGCGCCGCACCTACCCCCTGCCCGACGAAAGTTATCTGGCCGGGTACTACAACCCCACGATCTACGGCATCTTCGGGCTGGAAGAGAAGTTCGATGATTACCTGAGCGGGCGGGTCGGCGTCAACCCGATCCTGGAGCAAGAGAACCGGCTGCTGCACCGTCCTGTGATCGGGCAAGACGTGTACATCACGATCAACCCGGCGATCCAGGCGGCGGCGCAACGCGGGTTGGGCCAGCGTATTGGCGGGGTGGTGGTGCTGGACGCGCAGACCGGGGCGATCCTGGCCGACGCCAGCTACCCGCATTATGACCCCAACGGGCTGACCTTTAACCCCAACGCTGATGATTGGAACGTGGAGACGCAGCGGATTATTGACTATTGGGCGGGGGTGCGCGATGACCCCAGCCGCCCGCTGGTGCTGCGCGCCACGCAGGGGGTCTACCCTCCCGGCTCGACATTCAAGACGGTGACGCTGGCGGCGGGGCTAGACCTGGGGCTGGTGCGCCCCGATGCTCCATTCACCGACACAGGCCGCCTGGTAGTCGAAGCGGGGGCACCGCCTGATGTGGACTGTACCAACTGCCGCCCGGCGCGGAACCCGCCGATCTATACGTTGCAAGAAGGCTACCAGTGGTCGCTGAACATCGTCTTCGCCCAACTGGGGTTGCGAGTGGGAGCCGATAAGCTGGTCGAATACTCGCGCCGCTTTGGCTACGGCAACGCCTTCGAGGATGTGGGTATCCCCATCGCGCCCAGCCGGGTGTCGGTGGACCCCAACTTCCTGACGAGCAAGAAAGCCCTGGCCGGGACCAGCTATGGGCAGGGGCAGATGCAGGCCACCGCCTTGCAAATGGCCCTGGTCGCCGCCGGGATCGCCCATGGCGGCGCGGTGCCTGCCCCCTATATCGTCCAGAAGGTGGTCAACCCGCTGACGAATGCGACCGTGCTGGAGGCCACCCCCCGCGACCTGGACCGGGCCATCTCGCCCGCCAGCGCGACCACTGTTCAGCAGATGATGATCGTCTCGGTAGAGAAAGGCTTTGCGAAGACCGCCGCTATCCCCGGTGCGACCGTCGGCGGCAAGACCGGGACCGCCGAAACCGGGCGTGGCACCAATCATGCCTGGTTCATTGCCTTCGCTGGCTCCGACCCGGCCCACCTGCGCTACGCCATTGCCGTGGTGCTCGAAGAAGGCGGGGAAGGCAGCACCGTCGCCGCCCCGCTGGCGAAGCAGGTGCTCCAGGTCGCGTTACAGAAATAAGAAATTAGAAGTCAGAAATCAGCAATCAGATGATAAGAGTTCACGATCCTGAGAAGGCAAACTACTGACCACTGACCACTAACCACTCGTCAGGAGTTATCGTGCTGAATCCCCCCGATCCGCCGTTGATTGCCGTGCGCTGGCCGCGCTGGCTGAATATGACCCCTCCCCAGCGCAACCGGCTGATCCTGGTGGCCCTTGCCGTGCTGGGGTTGCTCTGGTTGGTAGGGCAGGCGGGCAGCGGGCTGGTCCCGTTTGTCTTCGCCCTCGTCCTGGCCTACCTGCTGACTCCGCTGGTGGACCGGCTGGCGCGGATCATGCCCCGTGCGGTGGCGATCTTGCTGGTCTATCTGGTGGTGATCGGCATCCTGGTCCTTGCGGGCTTCCTGATCATCCCCGGCGTGATCGCCCAGATCCGCGATTTCACCACCAACAGCCCGCAGTATTTGGAGCAGGTGCAAGGGCTGGCCCGCGATCTTCAGAACCAGTACCAGCAACTCAACCTGCCGCCCGAAGTGCAGACCACCATCGAGAACACGATCCGCAGCGCCGCCGGGAATATCGGCGGGGCGGTGCAGGCGGCCCTGGTCAGCACGTTGACCACGGTGCGGAGCGTCTTCTCCTTTCTGGCCGGGTTCATCGTCATCCCCTTCTTCCTCTTTTATGTACTGAAGGACAAGGATCGGGGCAAAGCCTGGCTGAACGGGCTGATCCCCCGCGCCTGGCAGCCCGACCTGGGGCGGATGGGGCGGATCGCCAACGACATCCTCAACGACTACATCCGGGGGCAACTGCTCCTGGGGGTGGTGGTCGGCATCGCCACCACTGCCGGGCTGTTCCTGGTCGGGTCGCCCTACTGGCTGGTGCTGGGTATCATTGCAGGCGTCACCGAGATGATCCCGGTGCTGGGGCCGATTATCGGCTCGATCCCGGGCCTGGCCGTCGCCGCCTTCCAGCCCGAAGGGTTGCCCCTGGTACTCAAGGTGCTGCTCGTTTATATTGTGGTACAACAGCTAGAGAACAACCTGCTGGTGCCCAAGATCCAGGGCGACAGCGTCAAGTTGCACCCGGCGATCATTCTGTTGGTGTTGGTCGTTGGCGGGCAGGTGGCGGGGTTGGTCGGGCTGATCGCGGCGGTGCCGGTCACGGCGATCATCCGCGACCTGTATATCTATGCCTATGAGCGCAGCGTCCGCAACGTCTCGCCCACGATGGCCGAAGACCGGGTGCCGTCGCGCCAGGACGAAGAGGTAAAGGGCACCACGGCGACGGAGTAGGGCGGCGAGTGGTCAGTAGTCAGTGGTCAGTGGTCAGTGATCAGTGTTATGAAGGCTCTTCTAGCCTTGTCAGCAACTACGAAAACAGCAAAGAACTACAGACTGATCACTGATCCCTGACTACTGACCACTCGCTCCCTGGCCCCCGGCCCCCACATCTGCTATACTACACATATCCCCAGAGGAAAGGGGCACCACACGATTCGTGGACCGCAACCGTAACAAAGGGCCAATCGATCCTCGCCAACCCGATCGCTCCGGTGGCGATGGGGTGCCGCCCGATCCTTATGATGCTGAACGGACCCGGCCCATGCCGACCACGCCGCCCCCGGCGCGGCAAGGGCGGGGGACTGCCGGAGGCTCCGGCACGCCGCTGCCGCCCCCGACCCCCCCCCGGCGCGATCCCCTGGAAGATCCGACGCTGCGCCGCCCAAGCTGGGCGGTCCCGACCCACGAGCGGCAGCCCGCCGACCCTGCCGCCCCCTTGCCGCGTGCCCAGCCGCAACCCGTTGCGCCCTCGCGCAACCAACGGGCCTCAACCCCGCCGCCGCCCACGCCGACCACCCGCGGCCAGGATGCCACCGCGCCACCGCGCCCGGCCTCACGGTCGCAATCGCGTGCGCCTGCCGCTGGCTCGGTGCCGCGCCGGGTGTTGCGCCGCCCGGTGGCGCGGGCGATTGTCCTGGTGGTGGCGCTGGCACTGGTGTTGTTCTGCGTCTGGCTGGTGCCGCTGTTGTTCAAGGGCCAGGCGTTGATCAGCGATATCTTCGTCACACCGGGGCCGCGCCCCACCGTCGTCGGTGAACAGTTCCCCAACTGGGACAAGAAAGAGCGGGTCAACATCCTCCTGCTCGGCCTGGACACCCGCGAGGAGAACAACACCCGCAGCGACACAATGATCATCGTCTCGGTGGACCCGGCGAACAAGACGGTCGGTATGATGTCGATCCCGCGTGACCTGTGGGTGCCGATCCCCGGCTTTGGCGAGAACCGGATCAACGCGGCCTACCAGTTCGGCCTGGGGAACGCTGCGCTGGGCGGCGGGCCGGGGCTGGCCGTGGCGACGGTGGAGCAAAACCTGGGCCTGCCGATCCATTACTTCGCCCAGATTGATTTCGCCGGGTTCCAGCGGGTGGTGGATGCGCTCGACGGGATCACCGTGGACGTGCCGCGCCCGTTGATCGATAACGAGTACCCGGCGGAGAATTTCTCCTTTATGCGCCTCTATGTGCCGGGCGGGTTGCAGCATATGGACGGGCGCACCGCCCTCCAGTATGTGCGTTCGCGCCACGCCGACAGCGACCTGAGCCGCAACCAGCGGCAGCAGGCGGTCTTACTGGCGATCAAGCAGAAGGGCTTGCAACTGGGCATCCTCTCCAAGCTGAACAACCTGCTCACCCAGTTGCAAGGGGCGATCAAGACCGACCTGTCGATCAGCCAGGCCGGGTCGCTGGCGCAACTGGCCCAGCAGGTGCCAGCGGCCAATATCCACAGCTACGCCATTGACGCGAACATGACCAGCCAGCAGCAGATCAACGGGCAGGATGTGCTGGTCCCCGATTGGACGCAGATCCACGCCGCGGTACGGCAAATGCTTAGTGATCCCCGGCTGGGGAACGAGGGGGCGCGCCTGCTGGTGCAAAACGGCACCACCACCGAGGGGCTGGCGAGCCGCACGCGGGACCGGCTTCAGGCAGCGGGGTTCAACGTGGCCGACATCGGCCAGGTCGCCGACGCCGGCCAGCACCCCCGCACCCAGATTATCGACTTTACCGGGGGCCAAAAACCATTCACCGTGCAGCAGTTGCGGCAAACGCTCAATGTGGGCGCAGGCCAGGTGCAGACCGGTCAGGAAGCTGACCACCCACCCAACATCGATTTGATTGTTATTATGGGTGACGATGCTGCACGACCCTGACGAGGAGGTCAGATCCAACCCATGAGTCACCATACCGAGCAAGAAGATGCGTTCCAGAAGTTGTGGGACAAGATCAAGGATGTGCGGTTCGCCATGATGGCGACCGCCGAGCCGGACGGCACGATCCGCAGCCGCCCGATGACGACTTTGCAGAGCGAGCCATCGGGCGAACTCTGGTTCTTCACCAACGACCCCTCCGGCAAAACGAAGGAGATCGCGGAGGACCAGCACGTCAATCTGAGCTATGCTTCGGCGGACAAGAACCTGTACGTGTCCGTGTCGGGCACGGCGCGGGTGGTCCACGATGCGGCCAAAGCTAAAGAGCTGTGGAACCCGGCCCTGAAAGCCTGGTTCCCCGGCGGCCTGGAAGATCCAACCCTGGCCCTGCTCTGTGTCAGCGTGAAGGACGCGGAATACTGGGATGGGTCGTCCAGCAAGGTGGTGCAACTGGTGGGCATCGTCAAGGCCCTCGCCACCGGCACCGAGTTCGATCAAGGCGAGAACGAGAAGATCACCGTGCAGGGGTAGGCCCTCCTCTGTAGGGGCCGGGGATCAGGGATCAGGACGATAACCCCGAAGACTGATCCCTGATCCCTGATCCCTGACCCCGACCCCTATCGAGAAGGAACGATCCCCATGCCCCAGGAAACTCCTCCCGCTGCTTCCGTCTGGAACGGACCCCCGCCGCGCCCGGCCACCTACGAGTCGCGGATGCTGTTTGATGCCCGCATTCCCATGCGCGACGGAGTGACGCTGTCTGCCGACCTCACCCGCCCGCGCCCAGAGGGCCGCTACCCGGCGCTGGTGGTTCGCACGCCCTACAACAAGAACAACGTTGCCCCGGCGCGACGCTATTTTGCCGAGCGCGGCTATGTCTATATCGTGGTGGATGTGCGGGGGCGCGGCGACTCGGACGGCGTGTTCGTGCCCTACCGCAACGATGGGATGGACGGCTACGACGTGATCGAATGGGTCGCCGCGCAGCCCTGGTGCGACGGCAACGTCGGCACGCTGGGCGGCTCCTACCTGGGGCGTATCCAGTGGCTGACCGCGTTGACCCACCCGCCGCACTTGCGGGCCATGTGCCCGCTGGTCAGCCCGTCGGACCCGTTTGTCGAGTGGCCGATGGGCACCAGCGGGGGGCCGATGCACATGGCCTGGCTCCACCTGGTCAGCGGGCGGCTGGTGCAAGCGGCGGCAGCAGTGGATTGGAGTGCGGTCTATGAACACCTGCCGCTGCTGACGATGGACGAGGCCGCCGGGCGGGTCAGCCCCTTCTGGCGTGACGACCTGTCGCACCCGACCCGTGATGCCTACTGGGAGGCGATCTGCTATCAGGACAAGTTCGACCAGATCGACGTGCCCGCGCTCCATATTTCGGGCTGGTATGACGACGAACAGATCGGCACGCCGCTCAACTTCGCCGGGATGACCGCGCATGGGGCGACTGCTCACGCCCGCAACAGCCAAAAGCTGCTGATGGGGCCGTGGTCGCACGCCGTCAACGCCCACTCGAAGCTGGGCGAGGTGGATTTCGGCTCCGGCGCGATCATCGATCTGGAGGGCTACCAGTTGCGCTGGTTCGACCACTGGCTGCGCGACGAGGATACCGGGCTGCTGGCCGAGCCACCCGTGCGCCTGTTCCTGATGGGCGCGAACCGCTGGATGGACGCCAGCGCCTGGCCCCCACCCAAAGCCCAGCCGACGCCGTTCTATCTCCACAGCGGCGGGCACGCCAACAGCCGCTTTGGTGACGGCGGGCTAGCGCGGGAGGCCCCCACCGACGAGCCGCCCGATGGCTATCACTACGACCCCGCCCGCCCGGTGCCGTTCATTACCGAGCCGACCTCGGCCCAGATCGGCGGGCCGGACGATTACGCTGCTATCGAGCGCCGCGACGATGTGCTGGTCTACACCACCGCGCCGCTGGAGGCCGACCTGACGGTGATCGGCCCGGTGCGGATGGAACTCTACGCTGCGTCGTCGGCCCCCGACACCGATTTCATGGTCAAGCTGCTCGACGTTCACCCCAGCGGCTTTGCCCAGCGCCTGTGCGACAGCATGGTCCGCGCCCGTTACCGGGACGGCTTCACCGACCCGACGCCGATCCCTCCCGGCGAGGTGGTCCATTACACCATCGACCTGTGGAACACCGCCCACGTCTTCCTGGCGGGCCACGCCCTGCGGCTGGAAATCGCGTCGAGCGCGTTCCCCAAGTACGACCGCCACCGCAACCTCATGGACGATCTCGCCACCGGCACGGAGATGGTGCCCGCCGACCAGCAGGTCTGGCACACGGCGGCGTACCCCTCGCATGTGTTGATCCCGGTGGTGGGAGGTACATAATCGCTTTGTAAAAGTCTTGACGCACTTATAGCGGTTTGGTGTATACTGGATCAATGCGCTTCACCATCATCGGCAAGATAGCACATATCGAGACAATCGCCGTTGGCGAAGAAATACGCGATGTCGCCCGGCTGCGAAAGCTCTATGGAATCGGTCGGTGGCGGAAGCGCAAAGGTGTCGCTATGGTGCGCCTCACCACCGGCGAGGTTCACGAAGCTGAAGTGCATTGGTACGAGGCAAATGGTATTGGTCAGGTAACTACTCAGCCTATGGGAGCGTGCGCGTGCGATCCCTTTCTTCCGCCCTTCGGCGCGGGCGGCGCTTCCGCTTTCCGGTTGCCCCCGCCGATACCAACTTGCGTAACTGTCCGCCGCACCCTACCGGACTTGGCTGGT
>JBBSAN010000111.1:0-12835 GCA_038252265.1 Chloroflexia bacterium | reverse complement strand
GGATGCACCACAACATGTAGGATCGTTGCCGAGAAAAAGCATCCAAAATGCCGTTTTGGACCGTCGTTTCCCGGCATGGAACCACAACATGTTGTGGTTGGTTTACATCATGATCCGCCATATAGTGGCTGAGTAGTTACGTAGATTTTAGATTTTGGATTCTTGTGTGTTCCAGAGCCAGGCATCGTCGCAATGCGGTTCCAAAATCTGAAATCCAAAATCTAAAATCGTCACAGCTCCTCATCGAAGAGTGGGTCGAAGTCGGCGGGGCGGCGGGTGGCTGGCCGCTCGGTGGGGGTGGGAGCCGTGCGGCGCGTGCCGCTGCCGCCGCCAAACGGGGCCGGGCGGGTGGTGGCCGGGTCAGGGGCGGCGCTCCGTCCGCTGGCGGGGCGGGCCGGGGCGGCAGGGGCAGGCGCGTCCTCGTCGGCAGGGCGGGTAGCCGGATCGAGGAAGGCGGCCAGTTCGTCGGGCGGCAGTTGGCCCACCTGCTGCACGCGCAATTCGGCGCGGTCCAGCAGCGTGCTGCAATAGTTCGCCAGCGCCATCCCCTGCTCGAACAGGCGCAGCGACTCCTCCAGCGGCAGCCCGCCTGCGCTCAATTGCTCTACGGCGGTTTCCAGGCGGCGATACGCGTCTTCAAAGTTCGGTGATGCCACGATAGTGCTCCTCTTCCTCTCTCATTGTCGTTCTCTTATTATACCCGACCGGGCCAGGCGGCGCACGGCGACGAAGAAATCAGAAGTTAGAAATCAGAAATCAGCAGTTAGTGAGAACTTGTGAGATAAGGAGATATTAACGCGAGCCTACCACCCTCTGTCATCCTGGGCGCAGCGAAGGATCTTGTTGGGGAGCCATGATCGTCGGGGTATGCCGATTATGGGTAGGGAAGATACCGGCTAATCCTGACGACTATAGACCTCGTAGAAGATCCTGAGCGCAGCGAAGGATGACAGGGTAAAGCCGCCCTACTTACGTTTGCGCTGTTGGATTATGGCTCCGTCTGTAGCTGATCGCGTGTCCACACTGATGAGGGTTTCCGACCGTCAATGGGCGGAGCCATATCCTACATGGAACCACTGACTTCTGATTTCTGATTTCTGATTTCTCCACCCGTCCATGCGCATAATAGTAGCACTAATGTTCGTTTTTGTCAATACAGAAATGGATCATTAAGGTATTGTCAAATCGCACGCGCTGTGCTATAATAGGAACATCTGAGCAGGGTGAGGGGCCGGCCTGTCCTGCTGGCTGTTGGAGGACTGGGGAGTATGGCATCGGATGATCCGCGATTAGAAAAGCTGGGGCAGGTGATCGCGCAGTTGCGCGAGGAGTTGGGGTGGACGCAGGGGCAGTTGGCCGACAAGACCCGCGCCGACCGCAGCCAGGTCTCGCGGTTGGAGGCGGGGGAGCGGCTGGTCAGCGCTCCGGTGCTGGCCCGCATCGCCCATGCCCTGGGCACCAGCACCGACGAGCTGCTGGTGCGGGCGGGCTACCTGGCCTTGCCGTTCCCCGACGGGCAGGACGAAGATCTGGCCCGGCTCCGGCGCTTGCTGGAGCACTATCCGCCGCTGCGGGCGCTGGTCAACTCATGGCCGCACTTGCGCCCGGAACTGCGCGAGCGGCTGGTGGACCAGTGGTTGTTTGAACAAGTACGAGAGCGCATCGCCCAGATGCGCCGGGAGGCTGGGCTGGAAGAAGAACGCCGCGCCGCCGCCTCTCGCGTTGGCCGTCGCGATGCAGATGTGGACCCCGCCGTCGCCACCGCGATGGAGAACGCGGTCCGCGACTTTGAAGTCTATATCGACTCGGTCTACTCGGAAGCCAACGATGACCCCACCGCCCCCCCCGGCCAGGCCGGAGCCGCCTGACCCTCCCCCCGACTCTGACCCGGCGCTACAAGAGGTCGAAGACAGCTACTTGCGTGAGGGCAACCTCCAGGCCGATATTGCGGAAGCCACGCAGATCGCTGCCGCCGAAGGCATCCGCTGGGGGTTCTGGGACTTTCCCTACCCATTCCAGGGCATCTACCTCTACCGGGGCGCGCACAAGCCGCCGCTGATCGGCGTCGCCGCCCGGCTGATCGAGGTGCCGGTGCTGGCCCGCGCGGTCTTCTACGAGGAGCTGGGCCACCACTTTATGAGCGTGCCCTACGGCCTGCCCTACCGTTTCCACAGCCAGGCGCAGCGGCTGGCCTACTCCAAAATGGAAAAGCAGGCCCTGCGTTGGGCCGCCCTCCGACTGATCCCCCGCGCTGTGCTGGTCGCCTTTGCCCGCGCCGGGGGCGGCACCATCGCGGATCTTGCCCGGCTGACCCGCGTCACCGACGAAATCGCTGCCGAGCGCATTGACGCCCTGCGCGCCTACGACCCCACTCTCTACCACCGTCTTTTGCTGCTCAGCGCGGGCGAGGACGCGGAAGTTTGAGGTATGAGGTATGAGGTGTGAGGTGTGCAGTGTAGGTAATCGTACCTCGTACCTCGTACCTCGTACCTCGTCACCAACCCCAACCCCAACCCCCATCCCCCGCATCGTGGTTGACAGGGCGCGCCGGGGCGGGGTATAATGCCGCGACTTAGCCAGAGGGAGAAAGGGACACGGTGGCACAATTGCGCCCCGGCGACACACTTGAAGATCGCTACCGCATTGTGCGCGTGCTCCGGGGCGAAGGCGGCGAAAGCGAAGTCACCGTCTACCTGGCCGAAGATGTGGGCGAGGGCGGCGGGGAGGTCTCCATCACCGAGGTGGTGGACCTGTTGCCGAGCCATGCCTGGCGACTGGCCGCCGAGTCGGCCTTCCAGGCCAACGTGCCCACGCTGCGGATGGCGCAACATCCGGCCCTGCTCGCCGTGTTTGATGCCTTCAACGTGGGCCGCCGCCACTATCTGGTCACCGAGTATGTGCCGGGCGAACCCTTGCAGGCCGTGCTGGATAGTGCGCCGGGGCAGCCCGCTGCCGCGCCCGATCAGGTGCGCGACTGGGCGATCGCGCTCTGCTCGGCGCTGCAACACCTCCACAGCCAGGCTCCCCCGGTCATCCTCCGCGACCTGAGTCCGGCGGGGATGTTGCTGACCGCCGATGGCACGCTCAAGCTGGCCGAGTTCGGCTTCACCCGCATGTTCCTGAGCAGCAACGTGCAGACCCTGGCCGCGCCCGGCTATGCCCCGCCCGAACAGTATGCCCGCCTGCCGCAATCGCCCGACGCCCGCTCCGATATCTATGCCCTGGGGGCCACGCTCCACTACCTGCTCACCGGGCGCGACCCCGGCCTGACCCCGTTCGTCTTTCCCGATGCCGCCCAGCTTAACCCTGCGGTGGCCCCCCAACTGGCGCGGATCATCGCCCGTGCCGTGGCGCTGGAGCCCGGCGGGCGCTATCCCAGCGCCGAGGCGATGCTGGCCGAGCTGCGGGCGTTCAAGAACCAGCCGCGCCCGGCCCCTGCGCCCCCGCCCGCCCCGCCGCCCCCGCCCCCCGTGCCCACGCCTGAGCCGAAGCCGCCGGTGGTCAAGCCGACCCGCATCGTCGGCGTCAGCCCGCCCAAACGGCAGCAACGCCGGACCGGGCCGGACCCCACCGCCCTGCTGATCGCCATCACCGCGCTCCTCTTGCTGCTGCTGGTGGGCTGGGCCGTGCTCAGTGGCCGCCTCCCGTTCGGGGGTGGGGGCGTTGCCAGCCCCACGGTCCCCCTTGCCACAGCGACTCGCATCGAGGGCACCCCGATCCCCACGGTGCCCCTGGTCGCCGGGCTGCCGACCGCGACCAGCCCGATCGTGGCGATTGACAGCCCCGTCCCGCTGATCACTTTCACCCCGACCGCGAGCGCCCCACCCCCGGTGACGGACACCCCCGCTGGCCCGCCCCCGGCGACGGGTACGCCCCTCCCGCCTACGGCGACCTCCGTGCCTGGTCCGCCCGGATCACCGACCACTACCCCGGTGCCGAGCCGGTTCGGCGTGGTGCAGGAAAACGCGGTGAATGTGCGGGCCGTGCCGGGGGCCACGGGGCGGGTGCTGGGGCAGGCAGGCCGCGGCGACATTCTGGAAGTGGTGGAACTGCGCTCGGTTGAGGGTAACCCCTGGTACCGCCTGATCTGGGAGGGCCAGGAGGGCTGGATCGTCGGCACCTACCTGCGCCTCTACGATAACCGCCCCGCCGCTGCGGACGCCGCCGCCCCTCTCCTGGCGAGCCGCCCGACCGCGACGGCGACGCCGGGGCCGTGAAACGTGACGCGTGAAACGTGAAACGTGAAACGTGATGCGTATTGCGTATTGCGTATTGCGTATTGCGTATTGCGTATTGCTGATCCCCGATCCCTGATCCCTCATTGCTCATTGCTCATCACTCGCTGCGCGCTGCTCGCTGCGCGCTGCTAAAGGATGGCGGCGAGGCGCTGGACGGCGGTGCGGGGATGACCGGTCTGGAGGGCGTGCTGGATCTGGGCGGCGCATTCGGCGGGGGTCAGGGCGGCGGAGTCGAGTTCGAGGTCGTAGACGCCGGGGACGTGGACGTGGTCGTAAAATGTGCGCGCCCCGCCGGGCAGCCGGTCGCCGCGGGCGATCTCGCGCTGCTCGGCCACCGCCAGATCGCAGCGCACCCCCACGAACAGCACCGGGTAGGGCGCGAGCGCCGCCACCATCGTCCGCAGCACGCGGGGGTCATGGATCACATCATCCACCACCACCGGGGTGCCCGCCGCCGCGATCGCCGCGATCGCCGCATACATCCCCGCCAGCAGCCGCAGCCCCAGCGGGCCGATCCGCACCTCGACCAGCCGGGGTCCCGGCCCGATCACCGCCAGGAACCCCGCCGCCTGGGCCGGGTCTACGCCGTCCGAGGCGACGACGAAGCCCGGCGGGGTGCGCTCCAGCCAGTGATCGATGCCGGTATGGAGATAGGGCGGGTCCATGATCGCCTGCAACGCCCGCGCCAGCGTGGACTTCCCCGCGCTCGACGTGCCGTTCAACAGCACAATATTCCCCGGCTCCATCCGCGCTACCCTCCCTGTGTGGTTAGAGATCAGAAATCAGAAATCAGAAGTCAGGGATCGCATCACGCATCACGCATCACGCATCACGCATCACGCATCACGCAAAATATCCGCCGACGGCTCCCGCGCCGGGTCGGCCCCGGTCAAATCGGGCGGCGGCCCCTCGCGCAGGGTGGCGACCCCCTGGCTGATCAACTGGCCCGACAGCACAAACGGCTGCGCCGCCCGGGTCCGCAACCGCGTCATCCAGCGCAAGACCCGGCGGCTCCAGGGCGTATATTGCGCATCATAGCTGATCGCTGCCGTCTCGGCACCGACATCAGCCCCGGTCTCCTCGACCAGGGACCAGCGGTGGTCCATGATCCACAGGTAGAGATCGGCCTCGGTGCGCCCCGGAAAATCGCCCAGGATGTCGAGCTGGCGGATCGTCTCGACCATCGGGCGGTAGATCGTATCGTACCAGCTTTGCACCGCCTCTTCCCAGCCGATCTCGCGGTTCAGGTTGATGCCCAGGTACCAGCGGTGGGCCGAGATATGTTCCAGCAAGGTGTCATACCGGCCCAGGGCGGTGAACTCGATATGGACGCCGGGCCGCAGCCGCTCCAGGTTGGTCTGAGTCAGGAAGCGGCCCAGTTCGGCCAACCGCAGCAGATCGGCCACGTTGACATCGGCGGGCAAGGGCACGGCGGTCACGCACTCGATCACTTCGGCGTCAATGTAATCCGCCCCGCGTTCCCGGGCGACGGAGACGCGGTGGTTGCCGTCCTTGACGAAGTAGGCTTCGCCCACCTGATATAGCTCGATCGCGGGCAGCGGCACATCGGTGATCATCGCCGCGTCCACGCTTTCCCAGCGGGGTTTGGTATAGGTCTGGTTGGGTAAGAAGTTACGGTCGAAGTCGTGGTAGCGGTCCACGCTGCCCCGGATCGCCGCCAGGGGCACCGCGCGCATTCCGCGGTAGACCTGGCCCTGGATCGGCAGCAGCCGCTCCACTTCGCTGAAGGCCAGTAATTCGTTGGGCTGGCGCAGCAAGGCCGCGCCGATGGCGGTGATGAACACTTTGCGCCGGGCGGTAGCGAAGTCATCCTGAGCGACCCGGGCCACGTGGCTTAAAGGGGGATTCATAGCGTTGTTTTAGACTCCAGTAACACTAGGGAAGGATGTTTACATCAACGCTGACTCGTCAGTAGCTTCTATGCCACGCTGGGGGACCCTGGTCGGAACCGGCACTTCGAGCAAGACATGCCCATAGACATTGAGCACGGTGGTGCGTCCCACGACGGTGTGCGCCCGCTCGGTCATTATAAAACGATGCTGGTGCCCATGCAGTAAGTAGGTGGGGTGAAACCGCTTGATCAAGGGTAAGAACGAGGCAAAGCCGCGATGGGTCAGGTCGGTGCCGTCGTTGATCCCTCGCGGCGGCGTATGGGTCAGCAAAATATCAAGGGTGCGCCCGGTCCGCAGCCGGTTGAACAGCAAGCTCAGGGCCAGGCGCTGGGCCAGCCAGCGCATCTGATACTCGTGGTATTGGTGCGGCCCGCCATTGTACCAGGGGCTGCCCTCCAGCCCGGCCAGTAGCAGCCCGCGCCAGGCGACGGTGCGCCCATGCAGATTGACCGCCCCCGCCACATCGTGCAGATCGTGCCCGTTGTTGTCGTGCGGCCCCCCACAATGGTTGCCGTCCACATAGAAGCAGGGCACATTGAGGATGGTCAGCAGGAACTCCAGATAGTCGTGCGGCAGATCGCCACAACCCAGCACCGCGTCCACCGGCCCGATCCATTCGGGCAGGCGGGTGCTGTAGATCTGCGGTTCGATGATGTCGCTGACGGCTAGTAGCCGGAGTGGTCGGTTCATACGAGTAATGAGCAATGAGCAATGAGCGATGAGCAATGAGTGCTGAGCAATGAGCAATAAGCAGACCGTCTGTTAATTTATCTCATCCTTCATCCCTCATCCCTCATCCCTCATCCCTCGTACCTCATCCCTCGTACCTCGTACCTCATCCCTCGTACCTCGTACCTCATCCCTCATCCCTCATCCCTCATCCCTCATCCCTCGTACCTCATTGCCCGGTACCTGGCCGGTGGGGGAGGATTGGACTGTCAGGGACCGCCTGACCAAGTAGGGTCCAGTCGCCTCCGGCCAGGGGCACGCGGTAGATCTGCGTCACGCGAGCCGGGTCCCGCCGCGCACCAGGGCGGCTCAGGATCGCCGCCGTGCGGTCGGGGGTCAGGCCATAGAACTGGATCTCGATAGGCACCAGCAGCGTGGGCGTGCCCACCGCGCCCAACGAGGTCATGCGCCAGCCGTCACCCGCCTGTGTGGCGAGCAGCAGGTGGGCCGGGGCGGGAGGGGTGCCAGGCACCGGCGTGCCCTGGGCCGGGTCGGGACCGATCAGCAGCAAGCGGTCGTCCAGCGCTGCCGCCTCCCCGCTCTGGAAGATCGGACCCACCTTGGCCCAATTCGTGTTGAAGGCAATTGCCAGTGCGCTGCTCTGGCCTGTCGCCGGGTCCAGCACCTGGACGCGGCCCGCAACGGGCGGGGGCGGCGTGGGCGTGCGGTTCGCGGCGGCGATGGTGGCGCGGTCGGGTACGGCTGTCCCCCCATTGGGAATCACTGTCAGGCCGACCAGGGCTGTGCCGGGCAGGGGATCCTGGCCGATGGTCAGGAGATTGCTCCCCACTACAAAGCTCAACGGCAAGTTGGGATCGGGCAGCGGCCTTTCGACCAGGCTCGGCTTGTCCCCGTCCCAGCGCAGCATACCCCACCCTTGCGGGATCGGCGTGCTCAGCCGGGCGGTGAACGGAGTCGAGGGCAGCACGGTCGGGCGGGCTTTGACCCAGGTCAGGGTGTGCCCCGCGGCCCCCAGTTCGACGGCCCCCCCCACCGACTCGCTGGTGAACGTGGCAACGGGCTGGGGGGTGCCCAGTGGATGGATGGGCAGGGCCATGATCCGCACCGGGAACCAGGCATTAGTCCAGGCGCGATTCAGCGTCGGCGGGGTGTCTATCGTCGTATAGAAGACCGTGTTGTGGGCCGGGTCCGGCCAGATCTGCACCGGGTCGCCGGGCTGGCTCAGGCTCCAGGCGGCCAGCGGTTGGGGCGTCAGTGCGCCGCTGACTTCCAGCGCGGCCAATTCCACCACGCGGGCGTTGCCGCCCGGATCGATCACCCCCGGCCCGGTCAACTCGTGGGTATAGAGCACCAGGCCCTGCTCCGGCAGCGGGAAGATACGGGCCACGTTGGTCGCCAGGAGGCGGCTGGTGCCCTCGGCGGCGGCATAGAGATAGAGGTCGCGGAGGCTGCTGCGGGCGCGGCGGGTGGTCACCGCCAGCGTATCGTCATCGAGGAACAGGCCGTCCTGTGGCTCGGCGGCCCCGGCGGGCAGGCGCACGGTGCGGGTGGTGCCGCCGCGCCCGCGCAGCCGCACGGTGTTGGTCACCGGCAAATACCAGAGGGTGGCCGTGGTCGGGCGCGACGATTCGATGTAGGCCAGGCTCAGACCGTCGGGGCTGGTGTCCAGCAGGCGGGTGGTCAGCCGCCCGGTCGGCAAGAGGGTGCGGGTGACGTTGGTGGTGGCGTCCACACTCAAGATCGCGCCGCCCACGTCCTGGTAGACCAGCGATTGTACCAGCGGTGCGGGCACCGCAGGGGTGGGGGCCGGGCGGGTCGCCAGCCACACGGCCCCCAGCCCCAGCACGAGGCCCAGCCCGATCAGGGTGAGCAGCCCACCCAGCACCCGCCCCGACCCCACTTTGGCCTTACGGGGGGCCGGGGATGGGGTAGGGGGGCTAGCGGGGGGCGGCGCGAGGGCCATCGGGGTCTTACCTTTCCTCGTAGTTGCGTACCGACGGCATCCGCCAGGCGACCAGCCCGGTGACCAGGATCACTCCGGCCCCGCCGATCAGCGCCGCCCAGGAGGCGCTGGCGAAGCGGGCCAACATGCCGCTCTCGAACTCGCCCAGTTGCGGCCCGCCCATGAAGAAGATCATGTTGACCGAGGTCATCCGCCCGCGCAGTTCGTCGGGCGTGATCAACTGGCGGATCGTCTGGCGCATGATCATGCTGATCGTGTCGGCGGCTCCGGTGCCTGCCAGCGCCAGCAGCGACAGCCAGAAGTTGTGCGACAGCCCGAAGACGATCCAGGCCAGGCCATAGGCGACCACGCTCCACAGGACGACAAACCCCTGCCGCCGCACATGGCCGTAGCTGGACATGGCGATGGCGGTCAGCACCGAGCCGATGGCGGGGGCGGCCAGCAAGACGCCCAACCCCTCGGCCCCCACATGGAGGATGTCGGTGGCGAAGATCGGCATCAGCGCCATTGATGCGCCGAAGAAGGTGGCGAAGAAGACGAGCAGCATCGTGCCCAACATGATCGGGCTGCGGAAGACGAACTGGAGGCCCTCCAGCGCCGCTTTCATGCTGACCGGGCTGCGCACTTCGCTTTGCTGGGTCCGCGCGCGAATGGCCGCCAGCGCCCCCAGCACCGCCAGGAACGAGACCACATCCACCGCATAGATCACGCCCACGCCGTTCGGGCCGATCAGCTTGGTGGCGACGCCGATGATGATCCCACCCAGCGACGGACCCAGCACCGCCGCCACCTGCCAACTGGTGACCCCCAGGCTGATCGCGCTGGTCAGGTCTTTACGTGGCACCAGATTGGGGATCAGCGCCGAACGGGCCGGGTTGTTGAAGGCCATCGTCCCGCCCTGCACCGCCGCCACGCCAAAGATGACCCAGACGCTCATCGCCCCGGTCAGGGTGGCGAGGGCCAGCACCAGCGAGGTACACAACAGCACGGCCTGGGTTGCCATCAAGAGGCGGCGACGGTCCAGCGCATCGGCGATGACCCCGCCGTAGAGCGAGAAGAGCACCAGTGGGACGACCGTGAACAGCCCGACCAGCCCGAGCATGGCCGCATCGTGGGTTAGCTGGTAGATCTGCCAGCCGATAGCCACGCTGCTCATCTGCGTGCCGATCAGCGAGACGAAACTGCCGACCCAGTAGAGGCGGTAATCGCGGTGTTGCAGGGCGGCGAAACGGCCTTCCCGGCGGGGTTCGGCCTCGGCGGGCGGTGGCGCGGGAGGGATCACGGGCGGCGGGATGTTGGCTAGTTCTGTCGTAGACGGCGGTGAGAGATCAGTTTTCATATCGTATATTGTACCACCAATAGACCTTTCTGTCCGAATGAGGCGCGGGCCGCACACCTCCTGATAGCAGGTTCTACACCATCGCGCCCGCCCTGGTTTCACCCGGTAGCCCCTGGCACGCTTATTGCCGGAATCACCTCATCCTGAACAGGAGGTATCAAGATGGCGCGCGATCTGGTGGATGAGATGATCGACAAGCAGCAGTGGATGGATCAGGTGGCCGATGTGCTCCAACCGCTGCTCGGCAATGCCTTGACGGCGGGGCCGCTGCCTTACAAGGTCAAAGACTTTCTTAACGGAGTGTGGATGCGGCACTCGCTCCATGCGGCCCTGACCGATGTGCCCATCGGCGCGTTCGGTATGGCCTTGCTGGTGGATATGCTGGCGATCCGCGACCATGACGACGGGGATGTGAACATGGTGGCCGATACGCTCCTCGCCACCGGCCTCCTCGCCGCCGTGCCCACGGCAGCGGCGGGCCTGGCCGACTGGAGCGAGATCGGCGGCCACCCGCGCCGGATGGGGGTGGCGCACGCGCTGCTCAACACGGCGGGTCTGGCCCTGAATGCGCTGTCGCTGTTCCTGCGCTGGAACCGGGGCAACCGCAATGTGGCGCGGGGGCTATCGCTGCTGTCCTTCGGGGTGATGACCAGCGGGGCCTATCTGGGCGGGCACCTGGTCTATCGCCTGGGCATCGCCGTCAGCCGCGACGCCTTTGTCGAAGGGCCGAAGAAGTATACCCCGGTGGCCGACGCTGACGACCTGGAAGAGGGCCAGATGCAGAAGGTGCTGGCCGACGGGCACCCGGTGGTGCTGCTCAAGGAAGGGCGCAAGATCTACTGCTTCGACGGCGTCTGCCCGCACCTGGGCGGCCCGCTGTGGGAAGGCGAGTTGGAGGGTCACACGGTCACCTGCCCCTGGCACAACAGCCAGTTCGACATCACCACCGGCGCGATCGAGCGTGGCCCGACCACCCACCCCATCCCCACCTACGACACCCGCACCCGCGCCGGGAAGGTCGAGATCCGGCTGGCGAGGGACGAAAACGGGGGGTAGGTAGTACCTGACTCTCTGTCATGAAGCGCAGTTTGACGGACTACACTTACCCAACCACGCTGTCATCCTGAGCGCAGCGAAGGATCTTGTGGGCGGTCAGAGGTGCCGAGTAGAAGCCACGATCTGTTTTGCGGTAATCGGCGCGTTTCAAGCGATCTAGACCCCCCAGAAGATCCTTCGCTGCACTCAGGATGACAGCCTTCTTCATTCAAACTTTCTTAGACGCGGAAGATGCGCGGCCACAGCGCGGGCACCCGGCGGCAATAGGCGGTCCAGGCGGGGCCGAAGTGGGCGGCGAGGGCCTGTTCTTCGAGCACGGCCTTGAACAGCACGTAGGCGGTGATCGCCCCGGCCCCGCCCACCCACGCGGGCTGCCCGCTGATCACCAATTGCCCGACCCCGGCGGCGAAAAAGCCACGAAATATCCGGTGGCGGACGCGGGTATAAGGGCCACGGGTGCAGAGCGCCTGCCCCTGTTTGATCTGCACATCGGCGCTCCACCAGCGGCCCAGGGTCACCCGTGCCCAGCCGAACAGTCCCAGCCCGCCCACCAGCAGCCCCGCCCCCGCCAGCGCAAGCGATGGAGAGAACCAGGGGCCGGGGGCCAGCCACCACTCCGGCATCCCCACCATCCCCACGTACAGGCCCGCCGTCCCGGCCACGCCGACCCCATCCAGCAGCAGGCCGCTGGTTTGCGCCGGGTGCGGCCCCAGCCGTTCGGCCAGCAGGCTGCCCGCCAGCGCGAGGAGGAAGGCGGTCCAGCCCGACAGGAGCAGGCCGTTGGCGAGAGTGGCCGGGGTCAGGTTATTCATACCCCTTGCTTCCAGCGACATTCGCAGGCACACTGCGCCCGCACCGGGTGGGTGCGGGCGGGTAGGTGCGGGTGACGTTAGCGCGTCTGCCCGGCGCTAGGCGGCTGCCGGGATCAGCAGGCCGGGGATCGCCAGGATGAGGATGATCAGGCTGGCGAGGAAGCCCAACGTCAGCAGCCGGGCGCGGGCCTGGTCCCCGTTCGCCCGGTCGGCGCGCACCCGCACCATGTGGGCGATGCCGAGCGCGACCAGCATCAGGATCGGGTGGACGACGAGGAGGCCGATGCCCAGGCTCTGGCCCTGGACCAGCGACAGCAGCCAGACCAGCAGGCCCAGCAGCACCTCGATGTCCAGCACAATGGTATAGACCATCCCCACGCGGTCGGCGGGTCGCCCGGCCAGTTGCCCCATCCAGGCTGCCGCCCCAGCCCCGATGGCCGCCAGCGCCGCCAGCAGCACCAACCAGCGCCACACCCCGTGGATCGTCACGAGAAATTCTAAGATGTCTTTCATCGCCTGTCTGCTCCTTGTCCGTATGTTGCGCCTATTATAGGGGCTGCCGTGCGTCCGGTCAACCGGGGGCCTGCCGGTCAGGCGTGGCCCTCCTGGGGTTGGCCGAGGGGGCGCGGCCCGCTGTTGGTCTGGATCGTGGCGGCCTCTGCTGCCCGGCTCTTCAGGCCGAAGCCCAGCAGGCCGATCAGCAGGACCAGCCCGCCGACCAGCAGGTAGGCATTTTCGTACCCGGCCACGCCGCCGCCCCGCGACGCCGCGATCGCTCCGACCAGCGC
Source organism: Chloroflexia bacterium (assembly GCA_038252265.1). GTDB lineage: Bacteria > Chloroflexota > Chloroflexia > QHBQ01 > JAICKM01 > JBBSAN01. The sequence goes on along the minus strand of JBBSAN010000111.1, from coordinate 36 downwards.
GCCGCCGACCAGTTGGCCGGTGCTGGTGAAGAGGGC
>JBBSAN010000110.1:0-12848 GCA_038252265.1 Chloroflexia bacterium | reverse complement strand
GCGCCCAGGCCAGGGCCAGGCTGCTGCCGATGACGGTGAACGGCGTGAGGTCCAGGTGGGGCACCGGAGTGATCCCCATCAGGAACAGGGCATTCCCGACCCAGGGCACCAGCACCGCCACCAGGATCGCGGCGGCTTGCTGGCGATAGAGGTGCCGCGCTTCGAGCAGCCGCAGGCCCAGCAGGAGCGTGCCGACGAGGAGCCAGAGGAAAAAGAACAGCTCATGGACCCAGAACCAGGGGCCATAGATCGGTGTGAGGATGAGGAGAGCACCCCGATTGGCCTGGAGGTCCACCCAGATCAGATGATAGCTCTCGTTGGTCGCCAGCAGCCCCAGGGTGATCAACGCCGGGAGGACCAGCGCCGGCCATACCTGCCGGAGCCAGCGGCTGTGGCCGGTGTAGTTGAGGATAAAGGCCAGCCAGAGGGGGGGTACGGCGACACTGCCCAGGAATTCGATCTTGGTCCAGCTCACCGCCGGATTTACGTCGTTGCTAACCAGCGCCAGCACATGCCCTGCGACCCATACCGCGGTCGCCAGGTTGAGCCAGATGAAGATCGTGGCCCCCGGCACGCCCCGCCGCCGCACGGCATAGGCGGCTAACCCCAGCGACACGGCGACCGCCAGCACCATCGAGAGGATATAGGGGGTGTCCAGCAGGTCTATCATGCGGTCCCGGTACAGCCGTTAATGCAGTTCTATATAGCGATCATTTGCTGATGGCTCGTATGTATCCTACTATACGTCATGCGTCGCCTGTTTGTCACGCCAGGGACTTTGTGCCTCAAGGCCAATACATTCTTTGGGGCCGACCGGTCGGCAGGGCGAGATCCGCCCTCACCCCCCGCCCTCTCCCTGCGGGCGAGGGAGCCAGATCCAACCGCGTGCGAGAGAGTGCAGCGGCCTTATTCGCGTCCTGACGCCGCTACATTCTTGGGCAATAGGATTGGTTGGCGTAGCGGCGCACCCCTGTGTGCGCCTGGTGGGGCATCCGCGATCTCCAGGTTAGCTCCTGGTCCGGGCGCGAACAGATCGGACTCCCCACCAGGGCCGACCCGTGTGTCGGCCCCTACCAACCAGCAGGGCATTTGCAGACGGTGCCCCGGTCCAGCTTCTTTACCCGCCCAGCAGGATGACGCTGCGGCTCTCCGCCGAGTCGAGGGCGCGCATGATCAATTCGAGGTCGCGGTAGGCTTCTTCGGGCGTGGCAACGACCGGCACCCCGTTGGTGATCGCCCCGTAGAAGTTCAGGAACTCATTGTAATAGCCGTCGTCCTCCAGGGTGGGGGTGTAGACTTCCTCCGGTTCGCCCCGCCGCCGCAGCCGCACCTGTTCGGCTTCGAGCACGATCGTGCCTTCGGTGCCGAGCACCACCCCTTCGGGGAACAGATTTTGGGCTTCCACGGCAGCCGCTGTGTACAACAACCGACCCAGCGCCCCGCTGCGGAAGCGCAGGTTCAAGGCCAGGGTGTCTGGCCCGCTCAGCACCGGGTGGATGCCCTTGCTGAACGCTTCCAGTTGTTCGACCTCGCCGCCCAGTTCGCGGAAGAGCGCGGCCTGGTGGACCCCGCCATCGAGCAGCGGCCCGCCGCGAAACTGGCTGTCCCAGCGCCAGGGGGTGGAAGCGAAGCCGTTGGTGATGTCATGCCAGTAGACGCTCATCAGATCGATCAGGTAGACCTGCCCGATTCGTCCCGCTGCGATCCACTCGCGCACCTGTCGCAGATCCCCGCGATAGTGGTAATTCTCGGCAATCTCGACCACCACCGGCACGTTTCGCAAGGCGGCGACCACCTCTTGTCCCTGGGCCAGGTTGGCCGCCAGCGGTTTCTCGCAGATCACATGCTTGCCCGCCCGTGCGCTCTCCATCAGCACCTGCGCCGTCAGGTGGATCGGCAGCGAGATCAGCACCGCGTCCACATCGTCGGCGCTGAGCAACTCGCGGTAGTCTCGCGCCGTGCGGCAGCCGCCGACCATCTCCGCCGTCGCCTGCGCGGCATCGGGGACCACATCGGCCACCGCCACCACCTGAAACTGCTCTTTCAACCGTTCGAGCGCGGGCCAATGGAGCAGCTTCACCGCCAGCCCTCCGCCGATCACCCCCAACCGCACCGCCCGCCCGGCCTGTTTGACTTTTGCCACGTTGCGCGCCTCCTTCACCGAGTAGTCAGAAATTAGAAATCAGAAATTAGAAATCAGCAGTCAGCAGTCAGCAGTCAGCAGTCAGCATATGGCTTCCCCTGCTTGTGCGGCAATAGCAAGCCACGCGCCACGAAAAGACGCTATCTGGTGGCCCACCCCTTGCTGCTGCAACCCGTACCTGGACGAAAGGACACCGCTTCTATGCCGACCGACACAAACAATCCCCATCCCCCGTTCCGCACCGCACACTCGCTGACCCAGTACCCCTACCCCTCGCAACGGATGCCGGTGCTGGCCCCGCGTGGGGTCGTCGCCACCGGCCAGCCCCTGGCCGCGCAGGCCGGGTTGAGCATGTTGCAGCGCGGCGGCAATGCGGTTGATGCCGCCATCGCCGCCGCGATCACCCTCACCGTGGTCGAGCCGACCTCCAACGGCATCGGCAGCGATGCCTTCGCCCTGGTCTGGGACGGGCAGCAGGTCCACGGCCTGAACGGGTCGGGCCGCGCCCCCGCCGGGACGAGCGTGGCCGCCCTCCGCGCCGCCGGGCACCGCGAGATGCCCAGCCACGGCTGGTGGCCGGTGACAGTGCCCGGCACCCCTCGCGCCTGGGCCGACTTGCACGCCCGCTTTGGCCGCATGTCGTTCAGCACGCTCTTTGCCCCGGCCATCTATTACGCCGAACACGGCTTCCCGGTCTCGCCGCAGACGGCGCAGGCCTGGGGGCGCGCCGCCGAGATCTATGCCGCCCGCCATACCGGGCCGGAATATGCGGGCTGGTCTGAGACGTTCGCTCCCGGCGGGCGCGCCCCGGCCCCCGGCGGGTGGTGGGCCAGCCCCGGCCACGCCGCCACTCTGCGCCGTCTGGCCGACAGCATGGCGACCGATTTCTACGAGGGGCAGGTCGCAGAGGCCATCGCCGCCCATGCTGCCGCGACCGGGGGCACGCTCACCGGCGACGACCTCGCCGCGCACACCAGCACCTGGGTGGACCCGATCCATGTGCCCTACCGGGGCTTCGACGTGTGGGAGATCCCGCCGAACGGGCAGGGCATCGCCGCCTTGCTGGGCTTGCAGATTTTGGATGGGTTGGACCTCCAGGCCCACGCCCGCGACTCGGTCGAAAGTTACCACCTCCAGATCGAGGCGATGAAGCTGGGCTTTGCCGACGCGCTGCGCTACGTGGCCGACCCCGCGTATGTCGCCGTGCCGACGGCGGCGCTGCTGGACCCGGCTTATGCCGCCGAACGGCGCGCGCTGATCACCGAGCAGGCGGGCGATCCTGTCCCCGGCACCCCCCCGGCGGGCGGCACTGTCTACCTCTGTGCCGCCGACAGCGATGGGCTGATGGTCAGCTTGATCCAGTCGAACTATATGGGCTTTGGTTCCGGCATCGTCGTGCCCGGCACCGGGGTGGCCTTGCAGAACCGGGGGGCGAACTTCACCCTGGAGCCGGATCACCCCAACCAGCTTGCCCCTGGCAAGCGCCCTTATCACACGATCATCCCCGGCTTCCTGACCCGCGAGGGGCAGGCCATCGGCCCCTTCGGGGTGATGGGCGGCTTCATGCAGCCGCAGGGCCACTTGCAGATGATGGTTAATACGCTGGATTACGGCATGAACCCGCAGGCCAGTCTGGATGCTCCGCGCTGGCAGTGGATCGAGGGCAAGACGGTTCTGTTCGAGAGCGGGACAATGGTGGACATTATCGAGGGGTTGCAGGCGCGGGGGCACGATGTGCGGGTGCAGGAACAGGGCGCCGCCTTCGGGCGCGGCCAGATCATCTGGCGCTTACCCGAAGGCGGCTACATGGCCGGGAGCGATCTGCGGGCTGACGGCGCGGCAGTGGGGTTCTGAAACGTGATGCGTGATGCGTGATGCGTGACGAGGGGTCAGGGGTCAGGGGTCAGGGATCAGGGGTCAGGGGTCAGCTCAGATCAATTCAATACGCAATACGCATCACGCATCACGTTTCACGCGCTCGTCAGGGTCAGCCCCAGCACCCCGGCCAGTTCGCGCAACGTCTCCTGTGCCGGGCCGACAGCGGCTCCCGCCGTGGCCGCCGTCTGGATCGCGGCGGCTAACTCGGTGAGCACGTCGCGGGCTTCCGGGGTGTTGAAGTCGGCATTGAGTTCATCCTGGAAGGCGGCGCGGAAGGGGGTGTCGAGCAGCGGTGCGCCGTCCCCGCCGGGCAGGGCCAGTGCCTGGTGGATCGCTGCCAGTTGCGCCCCGGCGGCCTCCACGTCGGCCCAGGCGAATTCGTACTCGCCGCGATAGGGTTGGCCCAGCAGGGCCAGGCGCAGCGCGTTCGCCGGGTACCGGTCGAGCACCTGCTGGACAAAGACCATGTTCCCCAGCGACTTCGACATCTTGATCCCGCCCATCAGCACCAGCCCGACATGCATCCAGGCGCGGACGAACGGGCGGACCCCGGTGGCAGGTTCGGCCTGGGCGATTTCGCAGGCGTGGTGAGGGAAGATCAGGTCGGCCCCGCCGCCGTGAATATCCAGTTGCGGCCCCAGGTATTGGGTGGCGATGGTCGAGCATTCGATGTGCCAGCCGGGGCGACCGGCTCCCCACGGGCTGTCCCAGGTCGGTTCGCCGGGGTTGGAGCGCTGCCAGAGGACGAAATCGAGCGGGTCTTCTTTGTTCGGGTCGTTGGGGTTGTTGCCCATCTCGCTGGCAATCGCCAGCATCGCCGCGCGGTCGCAGTGGCAGATCGCGCCGAAATCGGGCTGGCTGGCGATCCGGTAGTAGACCGCGCCGTCGCGGGTGTAGGCGTGGCCCAGGTCGATCAGCCGGGCAATGATCGGGATCATGGCCGGGATTTCGCTGGTCGCTTTGATATAGAATTCCGGACGGTCCACGTTGAGTTGGGCCAGCGAGTGCAGATACCGTTCGGTCTGCTGGTCGCCCAGGTCACGCCAATCCACCCCGTCGCGCAGGGCGCGCTCGAATAGCGGGTCGTCAATGTCGGTGATGTTCTGCACATAGCGCACCTGGAGGCCCGTCCATTCGAGGAAGCGCCGCAGCGTGTCGTAAACCACGGCGACGCGGGCGTGCCCCAGGTGGCTGGTATCGTAGGGGGTGATGCCGCAGACGTACATCTTGACCACCCCATCGGCAAATTCTAAGGGCGTCTCCTGCTGGGATAACGTATCATAGAGGCGCATTCGTGGCTCCTTCAGCACAGGTTGGTGGGCGGCGCGGCAGCCCCGCACGGCGATTTACTATACCATAAGTGCCCGCCCCTGGGTAGTTGGTAGAAGCAGAAGCAGGCACTCTTACCGGCTGGCGAACCGACATGCCCGCTGGCGATCCCTTGCTGGCGCGGGGCACACACGGGGGTGCGCCTCTACGCCAGCATTACGACTGCGCCCGCAGCTTGCGCTTGCGCTTGCGGTAAGGTGCCGCCCACCCATCGCTGTCATCCTGAACGCAGTGAAGGATCTTCTTGGCGGTCCGAGGTGCGAAGGCACGCGTTCGGATTTTCGGCAGCGATCTGGTGGCCCGAACAAGATCCTTCACTACGTTCAGGATGACAGCGGGGGAAGACCCACACCTGTTGATTATGCCCGCACCCTGCGTTTGCGTTAGCGCCGCTCGACCGGGGATGCCGGGCGCAGATCGGCGGGCGGCACCGGGGAGCAGGCCCGTGCGTCGTCGCCGCGAGGGAGGGTGAAATAGAAGGTGCTGCCCGCGCCGGGCTGGCTGGTGACGCCGATGGCGCCGCTGTGGAGGTCGATCAGCGAGCGGGCGATAGCGAGGCCGAGGCCCGTCGCGTCGGTGCGCTCGCTCCCCTCAGTGCGGCCCACGTAGAAGCGCTCGAAGATGTGCGCCTGGTCGGCAGGGGTGATGCCCGGCCCGCTGTCACGCACCCAGACACGCACGCACGCTTCGTCGCCCTCGGCTCCGACGCGGATCACCCCACCCGGCGGGGTGTACTTGATCGCGTTATGGAGGATGTTGAGCAACACCTGTTCCAGGCGGCGGCGGTCGCCGGTGACGATCAGGTTGGTGGCCCAGGCCGGGCCGGGCAGGGCCAGTTCCAGCGATTGCCCTTTGGCGTCGGCCAGCGGGCGCACCGTAGTGTTCGCCTCCCACGCCAGGGCACCGAGGTCCACCGGGGCCTGTTGCAGCGTCACCCGCCCGGCGCGCAGGCGGGCCATGTCGAGCACGTCGTTGACCAGCAGGATCAGGCGCTCGGTGCTGCGGTCAATGTTCTGGAGCAGGCGCTCTTCGGCGGGGGGATGCGCGCCGGGAGTCGCCCTTAGTCCGCTGATCGAGGTCTTGATCGCCGTGAGGGGGGTGCGTAGCTCGTGCGAGACGGTGTTGAGCAGGTCGCGCTCCATCTGCTCGCGAGCGTCGGCCAGGGCCGCTTTCTCTCGTTCGAGATCGTAGAGCCGGGCCAGCCGCACCGGCAAGACGGTTTGCCCGGCGATAGCGGTGAGCAGGCTGACTTCGGCGGTAGTGAAACGGCGGGGCTGTTCGCTGGCGACGAACAGCGCGCCCACCGGCTGATCGTCCAGTACCAGCGGGCAGCAGATCACCGTCGCTACCGGCCCCAGCATCGCCGCCAGGTCTGGGCCGCGCACGTTCGCCCCGGCGTCTTCGAGGATCACCGGGTGGCCCTGCACGCCCGCCGCCAGGGCCACGGCCAGCGCGCCGGGGGTCATCTCCGGTTCGGCCCCATCTGACCGGGCGACCCGTCCTGGGCGTCCGCTGCGGTCGAACAGCACGGCCAGCCCGACATTGGCCCCCAGCGCGTCCGGCGCGATAGCGGCGACGGTACGTAGCAGCACCGCCAGGTCGGGCGAGGCGTTGAGGACAGTGCGGGTCAGGTCGTTGAGCAGGCGCATCCGCGAGGCGGTCTGCTCCTCCAGCCGGGCGCGGGCGTTCTCGATGTCTACGGCGCGCTTCATCGCCCCGGCGGCGAGGACGACCATCAGCAGCGAGGTCACGCCGACCACCAGCCAGGGCAGGTGGACCGTGCCGGTGTCTGCCGGGGTGGGGTAGACGGTGCTGAGCAGGGCGTAGACCACCGAGCACGCCGCCACGATCCCCAGGTTCTGGAGCAAGCTCAGGCGCAGCGCCGCGCCGATCACCAGCGCATAATAGAGGATGAGGAACGGGCTGAAAAAGCCGCCGGTGAGCACAATCGCCGCCGTGACCACTAGCCAATCAACCACGAAGAGGCGGAAGCCGGGCCGCCGCCGCCAGGGCACGCCCAGCACCAGCACTACTGCCGCGTTGTAGGCCACCAGCACCGCCGCGATCAGGGTCGGGGGGAGATTGACCAGCAGGCCGGGCAGGGGGGTGTAGGTGTAGCCGAAGAGGCTGAGCGCGGAGACGATGCCCACGGCGAGGCCGCGCAGCCCCGCGTCCAGTTCGTCTACCGTGAAGGCATCGAGCCGCAACCGCGTCCGCAGCCGCACAAATTCCTGGTACCAGTTTTTCGGCAAACGGATTGACCGCATCGGCTGAGTCCCTCTCTCCTTACATACACTCTATCACACCATCTGGCCTTCTGGCAAGCCACCGCGCTGGCGTTCACCACGAAGGGCACGAAGGACACGAAGTGCCCCGCTAGATGCCCGGTTGACACCCCCGCGCCCCCCATGCTATAAACCACTAACCACTAACCACCGACCACCGACCACTGACCACCGACCACTGACCACCCGTCCATGACCGAACTCAACCTGCTATTTCGCTATGCGCTGACCCTGCTCCTCGTGGCCGGGCCGATTGAGTTTGGGCTGGGGCGGGCGTTGTCGCGCATCGGCGGCATGTTGCAGCCGGGGCCGGTAGCTGACGTGGTGAACGGGGTGGCGACGCTGGGCCTGCGCCTGCTGGAGCCGGTGCATATCCTGGCCCTGGCCGTGCTCGCTCTCGCCGCCACCTGGCCCTGGCTGCAACGCGGGCGGCAGGCGGACGTAGGACAGGGCGACCCAGCTAATCCGCAATCCGTAATCCGCAATCCGCAATCGCCCTGGCCGGGCTGGCTCACGCCGGGGATCGGGCTGTTCTTGCTGCTCAGCCTGACGCTGACGGTGATACCCGCGCCGGTGCCGCTGGCGTTCATCCTGGCGATCAACGGGGTGGCGGCGGTGCTGATGGTGGGGATGGCCGGGATCTTTGCCCTGACCGCCCCGGCCAAGCCCACGTTGCGGCTGGCGGTAGGCTTGCTGGGGCTGTGTTTCGCCGGGTACTTCGTCTTTGTCGGGCTGGACGAGATCTCCAAGCTGGAAACGGTGGGGCAGGGGTTGACGGCGGGGGTGCTGGGCGACATCGGGGTGGACGCGCACTTCCTCGGAGAAGCGTTCGCGGCAGCGTGGGCCCTGGCCGTGGGCTGGGCGCTGGGGCCGTTCGCGCCGCGCCGCGAGGGGCGCGCCACGCTGCGGGTCGAGCGGCTGCTGGTCGCACTGGTGCCGGGGGTATTGCTGGCCGTCGCGCCGCTGTTTGAGACGTGGATGCAAGGCGTGCTGGCCCGGATGAGTATCGGCTTTGCCCTGTTTTTGCCGCCGCCGGTCTATGCCCTGGCGGCGGTGGCCTATGTCTATGCGCTGCTCACCTGCTGGGACCGGCGTGCCCCGGCGCAACTCGGCGTCCCCTGGCTGCGCGAAATCGGTGCGGCGCTGATTCTGTTGCCGGTGGCGGGCTTCGACCTCCTCTCCAATTACCAGTTGACGGTGGCGATCCTGGTGATGCTCCTGCTGACCGGGGCGGTGCGACCCCTTTCCCAGCCTTTCCCGCTGCCCGCCGTTGAAGCGCCGCAGCCAGCGGTACGACGTTAGAAAGCACCACGGAGACACGGAGAACACGGAGATCTAATAGGGGAGGAACGCGATGGACTTGCCGACCGAGGGGTATCACTACGAGATCACCGAGCGCGACGGGCGCACGCAGGTTGGATCGGGCACGCCGTTCGAGGGGCGGGTCGGCTATTCCCGCGCCGTACGCATTGGCAACACGGTGTGGGTGTCGGGCACAACGGCGACCGGGCCGGATGGCACCATTGTCGCCCCTGGCGATCCGTACCGGCAGACGCAGCAGGTGCTGGCGAATATTGCCCGCGCTCTGGCTCAGGTGGGGGCCACGCTGGAACAGGTGGTGCGCCTGCGGATCTATGTCGTGGCGCACGAACACTGGCTCGAAGTGGGCCGCGCCCTGGGCGACACGTTCGGCACGATCCGCCCGACGAACGCGCTGGTGGGGGTCGCCTGGCTGGTTGATCCGGCCATGCTGGTCGAAATCGAGGCCGAAGCGGTGGTTTTGGCCTGATTTGCCTCGTCAATCTGCAAACTCAGGCACAAAACCTCTTGCGCTATCGTCCCCACTTGACATATAATGCGTCTCATATACAACTCTACGCATACGCAGGCACGATTCTGGCTCTAGGCTGTCTGTCGGGCGTGTTCGCCGCCTGACCACCCTTAGCAGCCGTACTCAGGCATAACAACGGCCCGCCCAGGCACGTTTGCGTAAGGGAGCACCGGCACTGCTGCCGGGCATCGACGGTGTAGAGGAGGATACATAATGGCGACGCATGATCCCGATGATCTGGGGACCGGCCCGGTAGCCGCTCCTATCCCTGACCGGATAACGGTTACCCCCGACCTGTCTCCGGTGGATAGCCCCGCTGATACGATGGGCGTGGGGGCCGCGCCGGTTCTGGCGAGCGAGATCCCGCCCGCCCTGGCTGACACTCCCGGCGTGGTAGCCAGCCCGCTGATCCCCCCCCCCGGCCCTCCGGCCCCCGGCCCTCCCGCTGGCGCGGCGGCAGGGGGTGCCCCGCCGAGCGGTCCCAACCCGGTCATCGGCACGCCGCACCCCCCGCATTTTGAGGTGCCCCAGGGGGTGATCCACTCGATCAACGCCGTGCCCGGCGAGTCGAACCCGACCCTCCAGGGCACCAGCGCCCAGGCGGCTGGCCCCCCGGCGACCACCGCCGAATTGCTGGCCGAGCGCGAGGGTGCGGAAGAAGCCTGGCAGCAGAGCGGCGCGGGGGTGCGGACGGCCCAGGCCGAGGCCGCAGGGTTGGTCGCCCCCTATGAAGACTCTGCGGAGAACGTGCAGCCCGCCGACATGCAAGAGGGTGGGCGGCCCAACTTTTCGGGCAACAGCGAAGTGACCCCCCTGGAATACATGGAGTCGCCGCACACCTATAGCAGCATGGTCGGGCAGGGTGGCGCGCTGGATGCGCTGGATGCGCGGATGGATGCGAAGGCTGAGGCGAATGCCAACGCCATCGAGCGGGCCGAGAGCGCATCAGGTCTGACCTACCATGATCCGGGCAACTACGAGAACCGCGAATTCGGGCAGGCCGAACCGGAGCGCGACGATATTATGACCGGGGCGGGCACCGGCATGGGCACCCAGGACCCCGGCCCGGCGATCACTATCAGCGCCATCTTCGCCACGCTCGACCAGGCGCAACTCGCCGTGCAGCAATTACGCGAGATCGGGGTGGCCCCCGACGATATCGCCCTGGTGGCCCGGCAAGGGGATGCGGGCACCGAACCGGCAGGGATCGCCGAGATCACCCCGGCGGGCGAGGATACCTACCGCCGCAGCGCCGACGAATTGCCCAACGATGAAGACCTGCCGTCCACCGTGGCCGACCAGATCGGCACGCCTGCCGACGAGATGGCCGGGACGCCTCGCGCCGGTCTCAGCCGCGACGAAGGCACGATCCCCCGCGTGGATGCACCCGCCGACCCCGAGATCTACAGCGATTTTGTGGACTCGGATGCCGACTACCGCACCCGCAGCGATGAAGGCGCGGCCCAGACCGGCGAACCTGCCCCCGACAACAGGGCCCTGGCCGATGACACGGACGTGCCGGTCACCCATGTGACGGCGCGCAGTGGGGCCGTGGCCGGAGGGCTGGCCGGACTGGTTACCGGGTTGGCCGCACTGGCGATTCCCGGCATCGGCCCGATTGTGGCTGCCGGGCCGATTGCCGGGGCGTTGATCGGGCTGGTGGCCGGGACCATCGGCGGCGGGCTGTTGGGCGCGCTGCTCGATGCCGGGGTGCCCGAAGAACACGCCCGCGCCTTTGCGGGCCGGGTAGCCGAAGGGGGCGTGCTGTTGACCGTGCGGGCCGACCGCGTCACCCGCCCGGCGATCCGTAATATCCTGGCGGCGAACGGGGCCGACGATCTACAAGGTTAATCCCTGGAGCGTGTCTGGCGCGCTCCCGCCAATACCGAGATCAGCTCAATGAAGAGAGGAGGTGAATTGCATGGCAGCAGAAGCGTATTGTGTGAAATGTCGCGCCAAGCGCGAGATTAAAGATGCTCAAGAAGTCACAATGAAAAACGGACGACCCGCTATGAAAGGGGTTTGCCCGGTTTGTGGCACCGCGATCTTCCGCATCGGTAGTGGCAGCAGCAGTGCTAGTACCGCGAGCACCGCGAGCACCGCGAGCAGCAGCGCCGGTGAAGGCGCTAGCACCAAGCCCGCCAAGAGTGGCAGCCGCGCCAAGAAGTAACGCGCCTGTAGTACTCGGCGCACTAGCGGTTGATGATCGAGAGGGCGGTTCCCCGAACCGCCCTTCTCCTTGCCTGGCGACTGTGGTATAATGCGCTTGGCTATTCGGGCATAGCGGACCGCGCCGCAGTGGGGCGCATCCTCGCCGGAGCCGTGATTGTTGGCTGGTCGCCCCCGGCGACCTCGGATGAGGTGAGACGCGGATGGACGACGATCAATTTTTGTTGCAAGTGCTGGCGAGCATTGATGAGGCGGAAGTCCTCTCGATCTTTTTCCCCGTCCTGCGGCGGGCGCTGGTGGTAGACACCCGCCACACCGCCCATATCGGCCCGCTGATCGCCGTCGCGCCCCAGGTGCGTTCGACCGCCGAGCGCATTGACTGGGTCGCTGCCGCCCGGCCTGAATTTGGCCGCCCCGAATTTATTATGATGTTGCCCTGGATCAAGTCGATCCGCAGCCTGACCAACAACGGCATCCTGGCCCGGATCAGCGATCTGCTGGTTCGCAACGGGCTGAGTGTCGAAGTGGCCGAGACGATGACCCGCCAGGCCCAGCGGGAGTTGTTCTACCTGGAGCACGAAACGTTCGTCGCTATGATTCGCGGCGACGGCTACGAGACGGTGTGGCAAGCGCCCCGAACGTAGGGCGGATGGCGCGTGGCGTGAAACGTGATGCGTGATGCGTGATGCGTGATGCGTGACCACTCAGCACTCAGCACTACCCCAACCCCCAACCCCCAACCCCCGCCCCGTCACGCCGCGCACGCCGCGCAGAGCCAGGTGGTCCCGGCGCGGGAGGGTCGCCAGTGGTCGGCGGTGCCACAGGTGCGGCAGGGCACCGGCGGGGCCGGGGTGCCCGGCTGGCGGGGCAGCCCCCCACAGGTGCGGCAGGGCCGGTCCCGCTCCCAGCCCCCGGCGCGGGTGTGGCAGTGGGCACAGACGTAGACAGGCGGCGATGGCTCCGCTGGCGCGGCGGGCGGGCCGACTGGCTCGGCGGCGAGGGCGGGGGGCGGTTCGACCGGGACCGGGGACGGCGCAGGCGGGGAAATACTCTCTTTCTCACTTCCCCCCTTAGCTCGACTTTGTACACAGGGGGAAACTCGTGCAGAGACACCGGCTCCTTTCGAGTATGATGGTATTGCGCTACACCATTCATACCCGGAGGTTCCTGATGTCTCTGCCTGCCCCCATTATACCCGTTTTGGCCCCGTTTC
>JBBSAN010000109.1:0-12862 GCA_038252265.1 Chloroflexia bacterium | reverse complement strand
TCGTACCTCGTACCTCGTACCTCGTCACCAACCCCCAACCCCCAACCCCTAACCCCCACCACGATTTTGACAAGCCGCGCCTGCCTCCTGTATAATAGGGCGTACGTCCTGTCTTCGGGAGTCGTCTAATGGTAGGACACCAACCTTTGGAGTTGAGAATTGGGGTTCGAATCCCTGCTCCCGAACCATTCGTCCTGTAGTCGGTTCGCTATGTTACTCTCTACCCGTGCACTTCGCTATCCGTGAGCAGCGTACGGGGGCCTGAAGAGTAGGCGAACCGGAAAGTTTATAGCGCGCCAGAGAGGAAAGCACGTCGCAGATGAGTAAGCCCATCGATCAGAGAAACCGCCCTAATCCGCCGGAAACGTCCCGCCGCCCAACGGCCCTCGGTGCCGCCCGCACCCCGGCAAGTGGGGGCAAGGCGCAACCTGCTAACGGCATAGGTCGTGCCACTGGTTCGCCCGGCGCAAAAGCAGGACCGACCCGCGCCCCCGGCACGCGCAGCCCCATTACCACCACCTCGCGCAAACCCGTGGCCCGCAAGAGCGCCGGGCGCGGCTGGAAACCCCTCGATTTGGTGATCATTGTCGGCTTCATGGGGGTCGTGGGTGTGGTAATCTGGTTCGGGCTGGGCAGCGCGACCAACAACGCCAACAACAACGCGCTAGGGTCTACCGGTAACGGACAGACCGATACCTCGGGCGATGTGGCGACCCCCGTCGCGGTAGGCATCGGCCAGGCCACCCCTGATTTCACGCTGCCCGGTACCGACGGGCAGACCTACTCGCTCAGCCAGTTCAAGGGCAAGGTGGTCCTGTTGGAGTTCATGGCACCCTGGTGCCCGCACTGCCAGGAAGACGCGCCGGTCTTCAACCAGATCCACGACGCGTACAAAGATAAGAATCTGCAAATGCTGGCCGTGAACGCGACCGGCTATGGCCGCAATTACGAGAACGGCGATCAGAGCGCGATCACGATGGACGACCAGAAGTGGTTCCATGACAACTTCAGTCTCACCTATCCTATGCTGTTCGATAAGGATGTCGCGGCGGGGGCACAGTACGGCATCAGCCACATCCCGACGGTCTATATCCTCGATCCGAGCGGCGTTGTGGTCGCCACCCCGCCCAACCCGATCACCTTTGCCGACCTCCAGACCGCCCTGGATAGCGCCCTGCGCGGCAAAGCCGCTGCCGAAACAACCGAGCGCTAGAACGCCGCATATCTCCGGTGGGGGGCAGGCTCGCGGCCCTGGCAGCCTCGTCCCACACCGGACCCCCAAAGGTTCCCGCTATGGCCCAATTAACGCACGCGCCCAACGACGAGTGGAGCGCCACCGGAGCGCCAGCCGCGTCCGGTGCCCCTTCCCTTCCCTGGCGGGTCCGGCACTTCCTGACCAGCCCCTATCTCACCCTCATCTCGCGGCTGGCTCTCGGCGGTATCTTCTTCTTGTCGGGGCTAACCAAGCTGGGGGTGCCCACCGCCTTCACCGAAAGCATTAATTCCTACGAGATGCCGCTCCCGGCGGCGCTGGTCCAGATTATGGCCGTCGGCTTGCCGCCGCTGGAGATCGTGATCGGGCTGGGGCTGCTGTTCGGCGTCTTCACCCGCCTGTGGGCCGGGGCCAGTACGGGCCTCATGCTGGTCTTCACGGTCGCCATGATCCAGGCGGCGGCGCGGGGCCTCGATCCCAACTGTGGCTGCTTCTCCGGGCCGACGGGCAACCCGCTGGGCCTCCAGTTGATCCAGGCCCTCGGCCCCATCGGGACGTTCCTGGCGAACGAGCGGGTGGGCGTGGTCAGCATCACCCGCGATCTTATTTTTCTGCTGATGGGGATTCACCTGTTGCGCGTGCCGACGATCTGGAGCTTCGATAGCTGGCGACGGGCCCGCGCCGGGGCGGAGGAAGTGGACGATCCGGGCCTGGACGACGCAGGCCCGGAGGCGTAGCCCACGGTGAACTCCTCGTCCGCGCCACACGCTCAGACCTTGCATTAGGCACTCTGGTCTGGTATAATTATTACGCGTGTAAGAGGGCTGGCGCGGCCTGGGGGAATAGGATGACTGCTGGCGGTTCGCCGCTAGAGGAAAGTCCGAGCTGCATAGAGCAAGGGTGCCTCGTGAAAACGGGGGCAGGAGCCAGCTACACGTCTGGTTCCTGACAGTCCACATCGGCACGGGGGGCAACCCTCGTGAGAGCAACAGAGACCAATGCCGCCTCTGGCGGAGTGAAAAGGGCAATCCTCCCTGCAGCAATCTCCGGTCCGCCCGCATAAGACGGTGGCTCGCCGAGCCGGGCGAAAGTCGAGAGCAGGCGCTTAAGCAATGCGGCGCCCGGATCCTTCGGGGTCTGAGAAAGATGGTCATCTAAAACAGAACTCGGCTTACTCATTCTCGCAGGTCGCAACATCCCTCAACTCGTCTACGGTGGCTGTAGCTCAATTGGCAGAGTGCCTGATTGTGGATCAGGAGGTTGCGGGATCGTGCCCCGTCAGCCACCCCAGCGATAAAAACAAAATCGGCTTCTCGCAGTGTGCGGGAGCCGATTTTGTTTTCGGAACACAGCCTGCATGTTGGAGCAGTGCTGATGATTTCTGTGTAGTTGGAGAAATTAGCTACGTCTAAATAAGGAAGCGAACGAACCCATGCCAGCACGCCGTCCTACCCGAACATCCACCCAAGCCGCAGCTTCACCCCAACAAAAATCCAGTTGCGTTGTTTCCCTGTTGACCAGCCCTTTCAGAATAGCAGCAGCCGTGGTGAAGGGCATTATCCGCATCACTACCATATTCGTGGTAGCGATCCAGCCGCACCTGCCCCCGACGTTGCAGCGGCTGCCGACCGCACTACTGGTGACCGCGACGTTATGCCTGGCCTGTAGCCTCTGTACAGGCCTCAGCATGGTCAACGCTGCGGTTAACGGTCCCGCTTACGCTACGGCTACGGCGCAAGCCAGCCAGGCCATCGCGACTCGCCAGGCGCTCGGCCAGCAAGTGACGGCCACCACCGCCGCCCAACAGGCTATCCGCACCGCTACAGAAACAGCCCATCAGGCACAAGCCGCCGCCACAGCTCAGGCGATAGTCGACGTAAGCGCCACCGCGCAAACCGTCGCCAACACAGCAGCGACCGCAACGCAGCAAGCCCTGGTACAACAAACCGCGACCAGTGAGGCGATAGCGGCCCAGGCGCGGCAGCAAACAGCCGTCGCTGCCGCACCGCACAAGACCGCAACCGCTCAGGCAGCCAACAAGGTGGCGACCACCCAAGCGGCGGCAACCGCTCAGACCGCCAGGAAAGTGCCGACGCCACAGGCACCACAAGCCCGCAAACCTGCACCCACCACAAAGCCTAACACGTCGAACCTGCGCTATAATCCATTTGGCCCTGACCGTGATTGCAAGGACTTCCGCACCCAAGCAGAAGCACAGGTGTTCTTTGAAGCAGCAGGCGGACCAGCGCAAGATCCTCACCAACTGGATAAGGACCATGACGGCATCGCCTGTGAAGATCTACCGTAAACTTTACCAAGCAAGAACGGCTTCCCTATTCGGGAGGCCGTTCTTGCGTTGCGGGCTTAAACTCCCGGCATGGGCTACCCGCTTTCAGCGAACTCTCAGCATTCTTTAAGCCGGGGTTAAGTTGGGGCGGCTATGCGGGTTGAAGCGCCTATGCGCCCAAATAGCCGTGGCCGCGCAGCAGCGCTTCCAACTCCGCCGCGTCCCGGTACTCGGTGAGGGTGAAGCCGGAGCCTTCGACTACGGGCACCTCTAGATAGCCTTTGCGCCGGAACTCGATCATGATTTCAATGTCGTGGCGGATGTTCTTTTCGGTGAACGGCACGCCCCACGCGTCAAGCAACTGCTTGACTTCCTCGCAACTCGTTCACAGCGGGCCGCTGTAAACGAGCAGCGGGGGCAGATCAGCCTTAATCATACGCGTTCCTCTCTCGTGCGGTGCCCCAGAGGGCCGGTGCTAGCCTTCAAGCTGCTTGTAGACGCCACCCGCGCCGAGGTGCTGCTGGGTCACCTGGGGATTGCCGGTGTAGTGGACGGAGCCGCTGCCGGTGGTCTGAACGGCGAGCGTCGTCTCGACATGCACGGTGGCGCTGCCCGATCCGGTAATGCGGGCCTGGGCGTCCTGACTCGCCAGTTGAGCGGCATTGTACCGCCCCGACCCGGTGAGGCTGATCGTTTGCCGGGCGGTCTGGCCGGCCACGGTGACACCGCCGGAGCCGCTCAGGGACACCTCCAGGGTGGACGCGGCCAGGTCCGCCACGGCGACGGCCCCGGAGCCGCTGGCGCGGATCGTCACGCCCTCACCAGTAAGCTGGGCCAGGGCCACACTGCCGGACCCGCTGGCGACGACGGCCAGCGTGGCGCTCCGCAGCGGCCCGGCCTCCACCCGCCCAGGGCCGGATAACGTGATCTCGGTCAGGTCGCGCACGGCCAGCCGGTAGACAAGCGGCCTGGTCGGCTGCACGCGGATGCGCGGATCGCGGAGGGTGATGGTCAGACGGCCTTCCTCCACTTCGGTCTTGATTTCGGGGATGATGTTATCTTCACCCTCGATCGCCAGGCCGATATTTTCGGTCTGGGTGATGATCAAGGTACCACTGATCGCCAGCGCCACACGCTGGAATTCGGGCAGCGGGCGGTCCTCGGTGATGACCTGTCCCGACCCTTCCAACATTTTACCAAACATCGACATAATAAACCCTCCTAAGCTTAAGCTGCGCCAGAGTGTTCCGGCAGACGCGGGCCGTTGTTCCGCCAGAACGGGGCGCTCAGGATCGTGTCCCGCCTTCCAGCTTCTCGCGCAAGGCGGGGACCAGCTCGGCAATCGGCACGCGGATCTGGGCCATCGAGTCGCGTTCGCGGATGGTGACGGCCTGGTCCTCCAGGCTCTGGAAATCGACCGTGACGCACAGGGGCGTGCCGATCTCGTCCTGGCGGCGGTAGCGCTTGCCGATCGCGCCGCCGGTCTGGTCGTACTGGCTCATCCAGTGGCGGCGCAGGCTGGCGTGGACCTGTCCGGCCAGGGCGGTCAACGGCTCCTTCTTCGACAGCGGCATGACCGCCACCTTGATCGGGGCCAGCGCCGGGTGCAGGTGCAGCACCACGCGGGTGTCGTCCTTGTCGCCCACCTTCTCCTCGGCGTAGGCGTCGATCAGGAAGGCCAGCGCCGCCCGATCCGCGCCCAGCGCCGGTTCGATCACGTAGGGTAGCAGGTGCTCGCCCGACTCGTCGTCGTAGTAGCGCAGGTCTTTGCCGCTCGCCGTCATGTGCTGGCGCAGGTCGTAGTCGGTGCGATTGGCGATGCCTTCCAGTTCGCTCCAGCCCATCGGGAAGAGATATTCGATGTCGAACGTGCCCTTGGCATAGTGGGCCAGTTCGTCCTTCTCGTGCGGGCGCAGGCGCAGCCGCTCACGGGTCAGGCCCAGGTTGAGGAACCAGTTAAAGCGGTCCTGCACCCAGCGATCATGCCAGATTTCGTCCTCGCCGGGGCGCACGAAGTATTCCAACTCCATCTGCTCGAACTCGCGGGTGCGGAAGATGAAGTTGCCCGGCGTGATTTCGTTGCGGAACGACTTGCCGATCTGGGCGATGCCGAACGGCAGCTTGCGCCGCATGGACTGTTGCACGTTGAGGAAGTTGACGAAGATGCCCTGCGCGGTTTCGGGGCGCAGGTAGGCCACCGCCGCATCCTCCTCCACCGGGCCGACATGGGTCTTGAACATCAGGTTGAAGTTGCGCGGGTGGGTCAGCGCGGTCGAGCCACAGTTGGGGCAGACCAGCACTGCCGTCAGGCTCTCCTGGCCGGGCAGGGGCTTGTAGCCCTTGATTTCGCTCACGGGGGTGGGCGTCAGGTGGTCGGCCCGCCAGCGCATCTTGCAGTTGGTACAGTCGATCAGCGGGTCGGTGAAGTTGGCGAGGTGGCCCGATGCCGCCCAGACCGCCGGAGCCATGAGGATGGCGCTGTCCAGCCCCACCACATCATCGCGCTCCTGCACATTGGCTTGCCACCAGGCGTTCTTCACGTTGCGCTTTAGCTCGGTGCCCAGCGGGCCGTAGTCCCAGGTGCTGCCAAAGCCGCCATAAATTTCGCTCGACGGGAAGACAAAGCCCCGCCGCTTTGCCAGCGATACAATCGTTTCCATCGTCACCGGTTGGTCCATCAGATTCCTCCTTACTGGGGGTTGGGGGCTGGGGGTTGGGGGTTGGTAGTGGCGTCACCCACCTCCACCCGCGCACCCGCCACCCCTATTCTTCGCTTACGGCGAGCGGCCAGGGCTAGGGCCAGCCAGGCGAGCAGGGCCAGCCCGCTCACCGTTGCGCCGATCACAAACGAATCAGGCATGTAGTGTAGTTCGACCGTATGAGTCCCGGCAGGGACGACCACCCCTTGCGAGAGGTAGTTGGCCCGCCAGATCGGCACCGGCTGCCCGTCGAGCATGGCCCGCCAGCCGGGGGCCAGCGACTCGGCTACCACCAGCAGCGCCGGACGGGTCGCCGTGGTCTGGAGGCGAATCGAGCCGGGCGTGTACACTTGCACCGCGACGTTGCCGGGCGAGGTGCCTGCTGGGTCGTGCTGGACGGCAGCCACCGCCGCAGCGGGAGCCTCGACCAGGGCCATATAAGCGCGCACGTCTTTCCAGGTCACGTTCTGCATCCAGGCGCGGGCTGCCGGTTCGCCGTCCACTACCGCGAGGTTGTCGCTCAGGTAGGTAAAGCCGGGCACCCCCTCGATCTCCCACAGGCCCATCCCGTTTTTGAAGGCGCGCCGGGTGAACGGCGGCTTGTCCGGGTCAGTGTCCGCCGTCAAGTCGGTCGTCGTCGGAGCCGCGTAATAACGCATCCCCAGCAGCGGCGCGACCGGCAGCCGGGGGTTAAAAAAGAGAAAGTTATACTCCGTATAGACACTCTTCGGCAGATCGGGGCTGAGCAGGATTGCCGCCTGATAGGCCCGCTCGCTCATCAGCGCATCTTGCGACCGCCAATCACGGATGCCATAGACCAATGCCGCGTTATCGGGCAGGCCATTGCTCTCGAACAGGATGCGCTCGGTGGGCGGCACGAGGGCTTGCACCTGCTGGATGTAGCTGGTTTGAGGGAAATATTCACTGGCCGGGCCGGTGGGATTGACGCTGCCGAACAGCCGCCACAGGTCCGCGAGCAGAATCACCCCCAGCAGCACCGGCCAGCCCCGGCGATTGCGCCCGCCGACCCCCCACAGCACCAGCACCCCCACCGCCGCCACGACGATGCCCAGCGCCCAGATCGCCCAGTAGACGCGGTAGCTATCGTTGGTGATGAACCAGGGTCCCGTCTTCTCCACCAGCACCGGGGGCGGCAGCAGGCCCAACGCGTGCGCGACCATCAACCCCAGGCCCTGGGCCAGCAGCATCCCCCCGATCCCCTGCCACAGGGCCGTGCGACTGCCCGGCGAGGCCGGACGCCAGCGCGCCAGCCAGTCCCAGCCATAGGCAGCGACGACCAGCAGCGCAAAGTCGAGGTTTGCCAGCCAGCGCCAGTTCGCATTCTGGCTGAAGCCGGGCAGCGAGCGGATCGCCCGGCCCAGCCCACTGCTGTCGTAGATGAGCAGCCAGCTGACGACGCTGATCAAGATCCAGGGCGCGAGCTGCCGCCAGGACACGCGCCGCCGTAGCGCTGCCCCGCCTGTCACTATCAGCCCCAGCAGCGGCACCAGCCCGATATAGCCGTTGTGTTCCACGAACGACTGGCCGGGCGACAGGATACTCTCGCTGAAGTAGCCCCAGGAGCGGGGCAAGATCCAGTAGAGCAGCTTTTCGGAGCTGAGCCAGGCCAGGGCGAGCGCGTTTGATTGGCCGCGGACAGCCTGCGTGTGGCTGGCCCCCAGGGCTTCCAGAAACGGCAAAAGCTGGATCGCGCTCAGGGCGAAACCAATCGCCACCGCCAACGCCAGTCCGCCGATTTGCCAGCTCCAGCGCCGGGGCGAGCCAAGCACGACCAGCCCCGCCGCCCACAACGCCACCAAGCCCCCGACGTTGAACAGTGTTTCGGGGTGGCCGCCGAAGATGGCACACGCCGTCAGTCCGGCCAGGGCAGGCAGCGCCCAGCGTGCCCGGTCCTGGCACCAGGCGTAGACCGCCCAGACCATCCACGGGAGCAGGCATTGGATGCTGGTGATCTGCCAGGGCAGCAAGTCGACCATCCAGGCCGAGAACTCGAAGGCGATGGCGCTCAACGCCGCCGCCGCCGGATGGAGCCGCAAGGCGCGCAGGAACCCCCACATGCCCAGCCCGGCGATCCAGAGCTTGAGCGCGCCGATGATGCCCAGCCCCGCCCCCACCGGCAAGAGCGCCCACAGGAGATGGAGCGGGTGGAGCACGCCGACCTGATAGCTGGCAAACAGCGAGGTGCCCCCGACCGGAGCCGAGGCCCACAGTGGGAAGCGCCCCGCCGCCAGTTCTTGCTGCATCCAGTGCCGCCAGGGCAACTGCTGGAGCAACAGATCGCCGCCCCCCCCGAAGGACGGATTGGCCGCCGGGTACAGGCTGTGCCAGGGCGGGAAGATGAGGAGTTGGTCCGTGGGCACCGCGACGCGATCCGGCGGCAAGCCCGGCGTCATGAAGGCAAAGGCCAGCACGAGCAGCAACGCGGCCATGCCGCCATTGACGGGCACGCGGATCCGTCGCCGCATCTGGCGCGGTGCCGCAATCGGAGCCGCCGCTGGTGAGCGCGAAGCCGCCTCGCCAGGAACAGATGATACCGGCTGGTCAACCGCATCCACACTCATCGCTGCAACTCCTCAGTCCCCATGCGGCTACGCACCCGCCCGGCCCGTCTTGACCAGATCGCCAGGCCCAGCAGAAGCACCAGGCCGCCGCTGCTCACCGCGCCGCCTAATAGGACCATACGGGGCACATAATGAAACTCTACGCTATGCAGGCCCGGCGGCACGACGAGACCCTGCGAGAGGTAATTTGCGCGCAAGATATTCACCGGCTGCCCATCGAGCGTGGCCTGCCAATCGGCAGTCCAGCTTTCGGCCACGACCAGCAGGGCCGGGCGGAGCGCGTTGGTTTGCAGCCGGATCGAGCCGGGCGCGTACGTCTGCACCGTCACATTGCCGGGCGAGGTGCCCGCCGGGTCATGCTGGATGGCGGCCACGGCGGCGGCGGGCGCTTCGACCAACGCCGCATAGGCCCGCACATCGCTCCATTGCACCGCCCGCAACCAGGTCGCCGCGGCGGCTGCCGTCTCTACCACATGCAAATTATCGCTCAGATAGGCGAAGCCGGGGACCCCTTCTGCCGCCCATAAGCCCAATCCGTCTTTATACGCTAGCCGCGTATAATCCGGGTGCTGCGGTTCCGCAGGCTCCGGATGGTTTGGATCGACATCAGATTTGAAAATGAAGTAGCGCATCCCCAGCAGGGGGGCGACCGGCTTCCGCACGTTGTTCAAAAACATATTGTAGTCGGTCTGGACCGACTTAGGCATATCAGGACTGAGCATCACTGCCGCCTGGTAGGCCCGTTCGCTTAACATCGAATCTTGCACCCGCCAGTCGCGGAAACCATAAACATAGCCGGTGTTAGCAGGCAGCACCTCCCCTTCCACCAACAAGCGTTCTGTAGCGGGTACCACTCGCTGGAGTTGCTGCAAAAAGCTGGTCGGCGGGTAATATTTGGCGGCAGGTGCTGTCGGGTTATAGGGTACCATCATGCGCCAGAGATCCGCCACCAACACCAGGCCTATAATCAGCGGCGCGATTCGGGCAGCGCGCCCACCGCTCGCCCAGAGAGCGAGGGCACCACAGAGGACGACCAGCACCCCCCCCGCCCACACCGTCCAATACCAGCGGTAATCGTCGGTGACCGACACCCAGACACTCAGCTTTTCGCGCTGCAACGGCTCGGGGAACACGCCAGCCAGATGGATCAACAACCCGATCAGCCCTTCAACCGCCAGTACTAGACCAACACCCCCAACCCAACCTCGCCAGCGGATTCGCCTGGTAGCGGTTGCACACCAACGAGCGAACCAATCCCAACCAAAGGCGCTGACCACCAGCCCGGCGAACGCTACGATGGATCCCCAGCGGGCGTTTACACTCTGATTGAATCCAGGGAGCGAACGAATCACAGTGCCGAACGCATCATCATACGTGACGATCCAGGCAAACACGCCAATGGCGATCCATGGCCCGGCCAGTCGCCAGGCAATACGTCGCCGGAATGCCCCCACTCCCAAAAGGATCAAGCCCACTGGTGCCACCAGCCCCACATAGCCATCATTGTAGCTCAGATACCGGGAGTTCATAATCCCTTCGGGCGTATACCCCCAGTAGTGGGGCAGGAGCCAGCTAATCAGGACACCCGCTTCTAGATGCTGTTGGGGTACCAGCGGATTTACCCGTATGATAGCCAGATGGCTGGCCGCCAGCACCTCCAAAAAGGGAAAGAGCTGGATCGCGCTAAGAGCAAAGCCGATCAGCACTGCCCCCCCTAAGCCCAACCCCTGGACGAGCCAATCCCGCCGGGGGCTGGTCAGCAGCAAGCCCAGGCTCCACAACGCCATCGTCACGCCGAGCAGCGACAGGGGTTCGGGATGCCCGCCAAAGACCGCGCACATGATCAGCAGCGCCAGCCCGACCAGAGACCACCGCGATCGCTCCCGGCACCAGGCATAGGCGGCCCAGGTCATCCACGGCAGCAGCAGGTAGACGGACGTTAACTGCCAGGTGAGCAGGCTGATCATCCATTCGGAAAACATGAAACCGAGGGCAGCGAGGAGCGCGGCAGTGGGATGCAGCTTCAGCGCCCGCAAAAATCCCCACATCCCCAGCCCGGCCAACCATAGCTTCAACGCCATGATGATGCCCAGCCCGGCCCCGATCGGCAACAGAATCCATAGCAAATGCAGCGGGTAGAGTACGCCGGGTTGGAAGCTGGCGAACAGCGACATGCCACCCGCCGGGGCTGAGGCCCACAAAGGAAATCG
This sequence comes from Chloroflexia bacterium, assembly GCA_038252265.1. Lineage (GTDB taxonomy): Bacteria > Chloroflexota > Chloroflexia > QHBQ01 > JAICKM01 > JBBSAN01. The sequence continues at coordinate 1,871 of JBBSAN010000109.1, read as the reverse complement.
TCCGGCGGCGAATTCTTGCTGCACCCAGTGCCGCCAGGGGAGTTGCTGGAACAGCAAATCGCTGCCACGAAACACCGCATCCGCATCCGGATAGCTGGTGTGCCAGGGCAGGTAAAGCAGCAGTTGGTCCAGGGGCGCAGCGACGCGATCCGGCGGCAGCCCCGGCGTCATGAAGGCAAAGGCCAGCACGAGCAGCAACGCGGCCACCAACGCATTTTGGATTTTGGATTTTGGATTTTGGACGCGCCGGGGCAGCACCGCCGCCGGGCTTAGCGCTGAGGCTGAGCCAGGCGGGGGCTCTAACAGGGTCGTCAAACCCACCCCCCACCATCCAGGTCGTTTCACGATCCGCCCTCCAAAATGGGCAACAAAAAAACCTCCGTCCCCGGCTAGGGACGAGAGGCCTGTGCTCCCGCGGTTCCACCCTACTTGGCCCGCCACCCGGCGGGCCCACTTTCTGCTTGCCTGCTGCCCCCGGCTCCCGAGGTCCCTTTCACGGGCGGCTCCGATGGGGCTTCCACGCTCCCCCACTCGCTGTGCGGCTCCCCGCCTGCTACTGCTCTCGTTCAACGCCTGGTGCGGCGGCACCTATTCCCTTGTGCCTCCCAGTATAGCCGACGAGGGGGAATAATGCAAGCGCTGGCCCCTCGTCCAATCGGCCTATCTTGGGCTACCAGATCGCTCGTTCTTCCGGCGTAGGCAAGCGGCAGATCGAGCCATCGCAGTCAGGTGGTAAAGTTCCCCGAAACGCGCCATACACTGCCGGATATTCGCGCAGAACAAACGCCAGGATATGCTCAGTCAGCCAGGTCTCTATCGGTACTTCGGGAGTCCAACCCAGCTTGCGGTAACCCTCGCCGAAGACGAACGCCTGGGGCACCGTCCAATAGGCGTGACAGAGTGCGTCCCCTGCCCCTTCCGGCGTGTCGCCGTTACCGGTAAAGGAGGCGAACGCGGCCTGGATAGAAATGCGCAGGGCGGCGCTCTCCCCGGAGCCACCGCCCAGGAGTAAATCGCCGCGCCTGGCCCGGAACGAGTCGCCGTCGTCGGTATCTTCATCGATGCGGTAAAGCGGGATATTCCGGTGCGAAGGGTTGCGATAGACAATCTCATAGGACGAGGGGCAGACCACGATGCCGATACATTCATGCTTGTACGAGTCGATCTCAGACATTGGTTCTCCCGGCTTATCCTTTCGCGCCGCCTACGACTCGCCGACTAATTGCACCTTCAACACCCCCGGCTGCGTGGCGTGGGCGAAAGCGGCTTCGGCCTGCGCGAGGGGATAGGTGGCGGTCAGGAGAGGGGCGACGGTGATCTGGCCGCTGGCGAGCAGGCGCAGGGCGGGGGCGAACGGGCCGCAGCGTGAACCGACCAGCGTCACCTCGTTGACCACCAGATCGGCAGGCGTCCAGGAGGCCGGACCGTGGAAGGTACTCTTGAGGACGAGCGTGCCCCGCGCCCGCACCAGGGCCAGCGCCTGGGTCAATCCTTCGGGCCGTCCGGTGCAATCCACCACCACATCCGCCTCGGCCAGGGCGGGGTCGAGCGGCGCACCAGCCTGCGCTTCCACGGTAGCGATGCCCCACCCCGCCGCCAGGGCCAGCTTGGCCGGGTGGCGGCCCACCAGCACCAGATCGCATCCCGGCTGGCGCAAGACCTGGGCACAGAGCAGCCCCAGCTTGCCGTCGCCCAGCACCACCACCCGATCCGACGGGCGCACATGCACCCCTTCGAGAATTTCCAGCGCGGCGGCCAGCGGCTCCACGAACACCGCGTCGGCGTCGGGCACCGTGTCGGGCACGCGGTGGAGGTTGGTGAGCGGCAAGGCCAGGTGGGTGGCAAACGCGCCGGGAAGATCAAGGATGCCC
>JBBSAN010000108.1:0-12960 GCA_038252265.1 Chloroflexia bacterium | reverse complement strand
TACTAACCCCCAACCCCTCGCCCCCATCCCCTACGCGCTCGCGGCCTCGGCCTCCGTCAGGCTGCGCCCGACGAGTTTGATGAACACGTCTTCCAGCGTCGGCTCGTTCTTTTCGAGGGTGAGGATCCCGGCGTTCATCCCGGTCAGGGCGGCCACGACCGCGCCGATGGCGGCCTCTTCCTCCAGGATGAACTTGAGCCGGGTGCCGCTGCCTGCCGGGTCGGCCTCGCCGGTCACGCGCACCACGCCAGGCGTGTGGGCCAACGTCTCCAGGCTGCGGGGGGTGATGCCGGTCGCCTGGATCTGGAAGACGGGCTGCTTCTGGAGCAGGCGCTTCAGGTTGGCCGGGGTATCACAGGTCAGCACAGTGCCGTGGTCAATGATGGCGATGCGGTCGCACAACTCGTCGGCCTCGGCCATGTAGTGCGTGGTCAGCAGCACCGTGCGGTCGGTGCGCTGGCGCATCCAGTCGCGGGTGAAGTCGCGCACCACACGGGCGGCGTGGACATCCAGCCCCAGGGTCGGCTCATCGAGGAAGATTACCTTCGGATCGGTGACGAAGCCGCGACAGAAGTTCATCCGCTGGCGCTGACCGGTACTCAGGCCGCTGACGCGGGTGTTGGCCTTGTCCTCCAGTTCGACTACTTTGAGCATCGCCGCGATGCGCTCGTTGGCGATTTTCGTCGGCACGCCGTAGAACTGGCTGAACATCCAAATATTTTCGCGGACCGTCAGGATGCCGTATCCGCTGGTCTCGCCGCCGCTAACCATGTTGATCCGGCGGCGCACTTCCTCATCATCCCGCACCACATCCAGCCCGTCCACGATACAGGTGCCGCCACTGGGAGCCAGCAGGGTGGTCAGGATCTTGATCAGGGTGGTCTTGCCCGCGCCGTTCGGCCCCAGCAGGCCGAATAATTCCCCCTCGTAGACTTCCAGATTGACCCCATCCAACGCGGTCAGCAGCTTGGGTGTCTTCGGTTCGCCGCGTTTGGTTTTCTCCCCCGGAATTTTATAGACGCGGCTCAGGTTCTCCGTCTTGATCGCCAGGCGGCGCGGCGCAGGGGGACCGCTTACGTCGGGGGAGACGGCAGGTGCGACCGCTGCCGGATCGCCGGGCACGCCGGACGCAGGGGTGGTTCGCTCACGAAGTTCCAGGCTCATGGTCCTCTTACCTTTCGTCGGGTGGCCGTTGGTGGGGATGGGCGCGGGGTCAGGGCACAGCGGCTTGGGCCACAGTTCGCGTGTCCCCCAGCAGTGTAGCGGATTTGTTCGGCTTTGTATTCCGCCGTAGGGCTGATCCGTTGATCGGCCAAACGGACGGTCTCGGCAGGCAGGTGGGGTGGTCCGCATTTTGCTTAAAATTATGCGTCGTGTGCGTATAGGGGCATACCAGATGTTTATTGATTGGGAGGATGTGCCTCATCTACGCATAGAGGAGGGTTGCTATGCCGGGAGGGGTCAGGGAAAGCAGCAAGCGTGCGCGCCAGTATGAGCATATCCGCGATTCCTACGAAGATCGGGGTGTGTCCGAAGATCGGGCCGAGGCGATCGCCGCCCGCACCGTCAACAAAGAGCGGCGCGAGCAGGGCGAAACTAAAGAACAGCGTGAAGACGCCGACAAGCAGTAGCCGTTCCTTCCTCAGACCATGCGCAGTGGGGGCGGGGAGAGGAGTAGCACCGATGAACCAGAAACCACAACAAGGCCCAAACCCAACATTGCTGCATTTAACCGCAATGTAACAGGTCTGTAGTATTTCTGTTTTAGTTCCCCTTTGCCTTTTAGACTTGGCACTTCGCCCTATACCCCCTTTTTCAGGCGGTTGCTCCGGCGGTGCTTGTGCCTGGGACACCGGTGGTGTATACTCCGCGGCACCGGGAAGTTCCGCCACCTGTAGTTCTGGGAACTCTCCGCTCACCCCTGGTCTCCGCTATTTCCCCGGAGTGCCGCCCCCATGAAACGGATCTGGACCACCGAAGAACTGGTCGAACACTGGACCCTGCTGCCGCCCGAACTCGAGCTGCTGGGCAATAAGACCGGTCCCACCCGCCTCGGCTTTGCCGTGCTGCTCAAGTGTTTCCAGCACGCTGCCCGCTTTCCCGCCGCCAAAAACGAAGTTCCCCGCGTGGTCGTCGCCTATCTCGCCAAGCAAGTGCGCGTCGAACCCGACGACTATCTGCGCTACGACTGGCGCGGGCGCATGATCAGTCACCACCGCAACCAGATCCGCGACTTCTTCGGCTTCCGCGCAGCGACCCAACAGGACGCGGACACGACCAGCGCCTGGCTGGGGGCCGCGGTTCTGGCTCACGACCAGGATGTCGAGCATCTCAAAGAAGTGGTCTACGCCCACTACCGCCAGGAGCAGGTCGAACCGCCCGACCCCGACCCCATCCTGCGCCTGATCCATTCGGCCCTGCGCACCTATGAAGAGCGGCTGTTTGCCCAGATTGCCGCCCGCCTGGCGGAGCCGACCCAACAGCGCTTACAGCGGCTGATCCAACCGGGGCCACTGGGGCCGCTCCGTGTGGAAGCCGCTCAGGCGCGTGACGCGGACGACGCTGACCGTCCATTCTGGCTGGAATTGCGTCGTGATCCCGGCCGGCCCAGCCTGGCGACCGCGCTGACCGAAATCGGCAAACTCGCCCGCCTGCGCGAACTCGCCTTGCCCGCCGGGCTGTTCGCCGGTTTAGCGCCCAAAGTGCTGGCCGGCTACCGCCAGCGCGCCGTCGTCGAAGAACTGCACGAACTCCGCCGCCACCCCGACAACATCCGCTACACCCTGGTCGCCGCGTACTGCTGGCTGCGCCGCCAGGAACTCACCGACAACCTGATCGAGTTGCTGATCGATATCGTGCATGGCATCGGCGTGCGCGCTGAGAAAAAAGTCACCCAGCAGTTCCTGGGCGACTTACGCCAAGTGCAGGGCAAGCAAGCGCTGTTCGGGCAACTGGCGGCGGCCCTGGTCGCGCAGCCCGACGGAAAAGTGAAAGAGGTCGCCTTTCCGATCGTCAGCGAAGCGATCCTGCGCAAGGTGGCCGACGAGTACAAAACCACCCACACCTACCAACAGGATGTGCAGATCTCGATGCGCGCGTCGTATGGCAGCCACTACCGGCGCATGGGGCCGCAGATCCTGCGCGTGCTGACCTTCCAGTCCAATAACGACACGCACCGGCCGCTTGTCACCGCGCTCCAATTGCTGCAAAAATACGCCGCGAGCACGCTGCAATATTACCCGCCGGGCGAGATCGTCCCCATCGACGGGGTGATCCGGTCGCTCTGGCGGCCGATGGTCGTGGGCGAAGATAAGCTCGGCCAGCCGCGCCTCAACCGCAGCAACTACGAGATCTGCGTGCTGGAAACGCTGCGCGACAAATTACGCTGCAAAGAAATCTGGGTGGTCGGGGCCGACCGCTACCGCAACCCGGAAGAAGATCTGCCCGCCGATTTCGACGGGCAGCGGGCCGCGTATTACGCGGCGCTGGGGCAACCGCTCGACGTGGCGACGTTTATCGCCGATCTCCAGCAGCAGATGAAGCGCGAACTCGGCGAATTCGACCGCACGCTGCCGAAAAACCTGCGGGTGCGGCTGCTCAATAAAGGCGGCGGCTGGATCGCGGTCACGCCGTTGGAGCCGCAAGCGGAACCGCGCAACCTCAGCCAGCTCAAAGCGGTGGTATTTGCCCGCTGGCCGATGACGAGTTTGCTGGATATTCTCAAGGAAACGGATCTGCGGGTCGGCTTCACGCCGCGGTTCAAAAGCGCGACGGCCTGGGAAGTGCTCGACCGCGCCACCGTGCAAAAACGGTTACTGCTGTGCCTGTATGCGTTAGGCACCAACACGGGCCTCAAGCGGGTTTGTGCCGGCGACCACGGCGAAACCTACAAAGATTTACAGTACATCCGCCGGCGCTTCATCGACCGAGACCAGTTACGGGCGGCCAATGCCACGGTCGCCAGCGCGATTTTCGCCGCCCGCTTGCCGCACATCTGGGGCGAAGGCACCACGGCCTGTGTCTCGGACTCCAAAAAGTTCGGCGCGTATGACCAGAATCTGCTGACGGAATGGCACGTGCGGTATCGCGGAGCCGGAGTGATGGTCTATTGGTCGCTCGAAAAGAATGCCGTCTGCATCTACTCGCAACTCAAGAGTTGCTCCTCGTCGGAAGTCGCGGCGATGCTGGAAGGGTTACTGCGCCATTGCACGACGCTGGAAGTCGAGAAGAACTACGTCGACACTCATGGGCAGTCGGAAGTGGCCTTTGCCTTCTGCAAGTTGCTGAACTTCGATCTGTTGCCGCGTCTGAAGGGCATCCATTCCCAACGGCTCTACCGGCCGGAAACCGGCCAGCCGGAGGCCTACCCCAACCTGCAACTCATTCTCACCCGGCCGATTAACTGGGACCTGATCCGCCAGCAGTACGACCAGCTGGTGAAGTACGCCACGGCGCTGCGGCTGGGCACGGCGGAAACCGAGGCGATCCTGCGGCGCTTCACGCGCAGCAATCTCCAGCATCCGACCTACCAGGCACTGGCCGAACTCGGCAAGGTCATGAAAACCATTTTCCTCTGCCGCTATTTGCGCTCGGAAGCGTTGCGGCGCGAAATCCATGAGGGGCTGAATGTGGTGGAAAACTGGGTGCGAACCGTTCCCTCGAAACAGGCGCTGGCCGCCTGAGGATGAGGGGCAATGCGATGCTCAATGCCGCGCATCGCGCTGACAACTGAACCGTCGATGTTGGGCGCAATTCCCAACCTCTAGTGAACAAGAGAACGGCCTCACCCTTACGGTAGCGACTGACCCTCAATCCGTAAAGCAGGGTGCTATAAGCGCGAAACCCGAACCCAACGGGGGCCGCGCCTTCGGCCAGTGGCTATGGACAGCGCAAGCGAAGGTACGTCCGAAGCATCGTAACGACGAAAAGCCTACGTGGGTTATTGGCTTCACCAAAATGGTAGGGCTAGGGGCCTGGCAGTTCCAGTTCTGACCAGGGTTCACCCCCGCGAAACCCGGTGCATAGTACCGTCCTACGGCCACGCAAAACGACGGTTCGGAACGGGACAACCTCAACCGGATTCTCCGGCGTACGCGCCCGGAGCAGGCGGTCAGGCCGCATAGCGGTTGAGTAGAAGATGGGGTAAAAAGCGAAGGCCCGACGGTAATCGCCGGGATAGGCTGACGTACCCCCGATGTATGGGACGATAGAGGTGCCAGTAGGAGTGCAAATATTATGACCACGGTGACAACGCCGATGGATGAGTGGAACACCGTCCCCTGGAAACAGGTGGAACGCACGGTGTTTAAGCTCCAAAAACGCATCTATCAAGCCTCGGCACGTGGCGACGTGCGAACCGTTCACCGACTCCAACGCCTGTTAATGAAGTCCTGGTCCGCCTGTCTCTTAGCGGTGCGCCGGGTTACGCAGGATAATGCGGGCAAGAAAACCGCCGGAGTAGACGGGGTTAAAAACCTGACCCCTAAACAACGACTCGCTCTGGCCCGCACGCTCCAGCAGACCCCTTTCACCCCCACGACCCGCCCGGTTCGCCGGGTCTGGATACCCAAACCGGGTTCGACTGAACGACGGCCCCTGGGGATTCCCGTGATGGAGATGCGGGTGCATCAGGCGCTCGTCAAGCTAGGGCTTGAGCCAGAGTGGGAGGCGAAGTTTGAGCCGAACAGCTATGGCTTTCGCCCTGGTCGTTCCTGTCAGGATGCAATTGAAGCCATCTTTATCGCGGTGCGACTGAAGGCCAAATATGTGTTGGATGCCGATATCGCGCAATGCTTCAATCATATCCGCCATCCCGCGCTCCTTGCCAAACTCCAAACCTTTCCACGGCTGCGCCGGGTCATTAAAGCGTGGCTCCAAGCAGGCATTCTGGAGGGGGCGGAGTTGTTTCCCAGCACCGAAGGGGTTCCACAAGGCGGGGTCCTCTCGCCGTTGTTAATGAATGTGGCCCTCCACGGACTGGAAACGGCGGTCACGACCCGCTTTGCCCGGCGACCGGGCAAAAAGGTCGACCCGCACCGCCGGCACCGGCACCCCACGCTCATCCGCTATGCAGACGATCTAGTCGTCCTCGATGAAGAGGCAACGCTGATCCCGCAAATCCAGGCGTTTGTGGCGGAGTGGCTGGCCGAGATGGGACTGGAACTGAAACCCAGCAAAACCCGGATAACCCACACCTTCCAGCCCTACGAAGGCAACATCGGTTTTGATTTCTTAGGGTTTCAGGTGCGGCAATATCCGGCGGGCAAAGCCCGCACGGCTCATACGTGTCGGGGCACCCCGCTGGGCTTTGTGACCCTCATTAAACCGAGCGCGCAAGCCGTCCAGCGCCATCTGCGGGCGATTGGCACCGTCGTGGATGCGCACCAACATGCGACCCAAGCGGTACTAATCAACCGGCTAAATCCGATAATAAAAGGCTGGACGAATTACTACGCCGCAGTCTGTAGCAAAACCACGTTTCACAATCTAGACCGGCTACTGTATCTCAAACTGCGCGCCTGGGCAGGCTACCGCCATCCGAAAAAGGGGCAACGCTGGGTAGCTACGAAATATTGGCATCCCGAAAGAGGGAAGTGGGAGTTTGCCAGTGGCGGGGCCGCCCTCCACCGGTATGCGGCTACGCCCATCCGACGGCATGTCAAAGTAAAAGGCAACCAAAGTCCCTTTAACGGCGACTGGATATATTGGAGTACGCGAATGCGCCGCCATCCCGAAGCCACCGCACGAGTAGCAATGCTGCTGTGGCAACAAAAGGGGCGCTGTGCGTTCTGTGGACTGTTCCTACGCAATGGAGATTTGCTCGAACAAGACCACATCATCCCACGAGCACAGGGTGGCGCGGACATCCTGTCCAACCTCCAACTGCTACATCGACATTGCCACGACTACAAAACCGTGCTGGATACGCACCAGCGCGGGAGAGGTACTGATGACAACAGCCCAGACGTTGAGGAGCCGGGTGAAGGGACAACTTTCACGCCCGGTTTTGGAGACGAGCCGCTCTGGCGACGGAGTGACTCAGTTTAATAACAGCGCCAACGGCTTCATCTTCTATGGGCGGGGAGGCGAATTGGTGACCAACAACCGGGCGGATCAGGAACTGGGGCTGCTGGGGCTGCATCTGGTGCAGAATTGCCTGGTCTATGTGAACACGCTGATGCTCCAGCAGGTGCTCGGCGAGCCGGGCTGGTTAGAGCGCATGAAGCCGCCGGACTTGCGGGCGCTCACGCCGCTGATCTACAGTCACGTCAATCCCTACGGGCTGTTCCGCTTGAACATGGCGGATCGGCTGCCGCTGCTGGAGGTGGCGGCATGAGGACCGCACGCACGCCAGCGCGCAAGAAGGCGCGCGAACTCGCCAAGTATCTACGCGGGGAGCGGCCCGACTATTTATATATGAAGGAAGTCTTCCGGCACCTGCGGGAAGAGTTGGCAATCACGGTGCCCCGCTCGCCGCAAAAGCTGCCGTATGTGCCGAGCGAAGCCGAAATCCGGCAGTATTACCAGGCAGTGTGGGACGGGCAGAATCTGCAAGATGTGGTGCTGATCAAGCTGCTGCTCTACACGGGCGTGCGCGTGGGCGAACTGGTGAAAATCCAGTTGGCCGATGTGGATCTGGGGCAATGCCAGATCCGCATCACCGACGGCAAAGGCCATAAGGATCGTCAGGTGCCCTTCCCCGCAGACTTCAAGGAAGCACTGGGCTTGCATATGCAGGCCCAGCGGGGAAAAGAAGCAACCTACCTGTTTGAGTCGAGTTGGAAACGGGGCTACAGCGAACGCGGGGTGCGGAAAATCCTGGCCCGCTATAGTCAGGCCGCAGGCTTTACGCAGCAAATCTCGCCGCATAAGCTCCGGCATTTTCTGCTCACCTGGCTCAAGAAGCAAGGGATCGACGATGCCCTCATTCAACCGTACTCGGGCCATGCCAGTCGCCAATCGCTGGAAATGTACTCACGGATGGCAATTAGCGATGCCCAGCAGGAATATAACGAGGTGATCGGTCGCTTCCCGGTATAAGAACAGAAGTACTACAAATATAGATACTACAGACCTGTTACATTGCGGTTAAACGCAGCAATGTTGGGTTTGGGCCAACAACCGCAACAACCGCAAAAGCAAACCCAGAGCGACGCGCAGACCTGTCCTAATTGCGGGATGGCAAAGAGCGAGTGGCAGGGCAACGGCGGCAACGGCTTCCCCCTGGGGGATAAGACCTATTGCTGCCAGGGATGCGCTACCGGCACCGGTTGCACCTGCCAGTAGGTGAGATAAGGCAACCGCGAACATCGAGCAGCGGCCTCCCCGAAGATGGGGAGGCCGCCTTTTCATGTATCTGGGTGCTAGCTCTGTTTCTTCCTGCCGTTCTTGCTCCCCGGCGACTGGATCCGGTCGGGCGGCAGGGCTGTTTCCGTTTCCTGGGTGGGGGTGGGCTGGCTCATGCTTCCCACGAAAAGCAAGTGTAATGCCAGGTCTCTATCGCGTCTTATGACGTTTAACTCACATTAAACGTCATACATGTTGTATGTCTCTTGAAGCCTCCTACACCCCTCCTGATCGCTCTAACTGGGCACAGTGTTCCTCTTCATGCTCCACCAGAGCAGTGAGCACCTCACGTAATGTTCGGGGGCCACTGATCTCATGGATACCCAGGCGTTCCCAGTCTGTGGCTGGGATGTGGCGCAGCATTCGTACCAGTTCGGCCCGCTTGACGGTGAACGCCACCAGGGAAGCCTCAGGTGAGATTACGCCGTACCGGGCTACCTCGGCCCAGCGCCGCTCATCATAGCCGGGCATGGGCGGATTGTCGCGAACCAGGATCGCGTAGGCCCGGTAGGCCAGGATGTCATCACTGGCCCGCAGATGGGCCAGGATCTCGGCTGCCGACCAGCTCTCCGCGTTGGCGGCTTGGCGCAACGCCGCCTCGGTGCCCCCCTCTACAATACAGGCAATACGCTGCGGCACCTGTTCCAGACGATCTACTAAGTCCTTATCGGATTGCTCCATGGTGTCCCCTCTCCGCCGGGGCGTGAAGGATCACGCCCCGGCGGTATGGTGTCCCCTAGCGCCGGGCCGGGGTTTGGCAGTTGGGGAAGAAGGTATTGGCGACGATTTTCGCCGTTTGGCCCCGCGTGGCGGGGCCGTTGGGACGGAAGTAGGGCCGGTTGGTCGGGGCCACGCACGGCTCCCCTGCCCCGCTGCACGGATAGCCGCTCATGATCCCCCGGCCCGCCAGCCGTTCGATGAACAGGTAGAAGGTGCTGTTCGGTGGGGCATCTTCGAACGTCTGCCCGGTGGGCGTTTCGGTGTAGCCCGCCGCGTTCGCCCCGATCTTGGCGAGTTGCCCACGGGTGACGTTGTTGTTCGGGCGGAAGTACGGGCGATTGGCCGGGGCGACGCACGGCTCGAACGGCCCGCCACAGGGATAGCCACTGATGATCCCCCGCGACGAGAGCCGCTCGACGTACAGATGGAAGGTGCTGCCCGGCGCGACATCTTCATAGGTTTGCTGGGTGCTGGGCACCGGCTCGGCGAACCCGGCGCTGCTGGCGACGATCTTGGCCGTCTGGCCCCGCGTCACGTTGTTCCCGACGCGGTAGTACCCGCCGGGACACGGCTCGCCCGGTCCCCCGCAGGGATAGCCGCTGATGATTCCCCGGCAGGCCAGGCAGCGGATCACATCATAGAAGGTGCTGCCTACCGGCACATCGTTGAACTGTACGGCGCACACGGTGGGGGTTGGCGTGCGGGTCGGCGACGACACCGGCGTCGCGCACGGGCCGCCATAGTGCTCGATCAGAGTCCGGGTGGGGCCGGTGGCATCGCTGGCGAAGCCAACCGCCCAGATATCATTGGCGTTGAGGGCGCTGATCCCGTTGAGCGCGTTGTTCCCGGCCCCCCCGTTGGGCGGGAGGACGAGGCTCCAGGCGGTACCATTCCAGTGGAGCATCAGCGTCTGGTTGGCCCCCAACGTATTGATGTAGGACCCAACCGCCCAGATGTCATTCGGCCCTATCGGTGTAAGACCGAGCAGATTATTGGAGACGGTTCCGGCGTTGGGGCTGGGGACGGCGCTCCAGCTTGTACCATCCCAATGTTCGATCAGCGTCTGCTGCGCTGTATCGCCGATAAAGCCAACGGCCCAGACATTATTGGCAGAAACCGCAGCCACCGCCCGCAGGTAGTGGGCTTCCGGCAACTCCGGCCCCGCGATGATCGTCCAGGCGGTGCCGTCCCAGTGCTCGATCAGCGCCTCAAAGGCGTGGGCGGGCTGTTTGGGCGCGGCAGACTGCCGCCCGGACAACGGCGTAGCCGTAGCGGTGGGGGTGGCCGGATCGTGATGCACGGTGTAGCCGACCGCCCAGGCATTGTTGGCGGCAAGGGCCGTCACCCCGCGCAAGAAGCTCCCTTCGGGGTCGCCGTTCGGGCTGGCGACCACGCTCCAGGTGAGACCATCCCAGTGTTCGATCAAGGTCTGCTCGTCGCCTGTTGTCTCAACATAGGTGCCGACGGCCCAGGCGTCGGTGGTGGTACGGGCGGTCACGGCGAGGAGACGGCTGCCCCGCGTGCCGACATCGGGGCTGGGGATGCGGCTCCAACTGGAGCCGTTCCAGTGGAGGACCAGCGTCGAGAGCACCGGATTCCCGGCATAGCCGACCGCCCACAGGTCACTGGCCCCGGTGCCCGCCACCGCCAGCAGTTCATTGGGGCCGGTGCCCCCGTCGGGGCTGGGCACCACCAGCCAGTAGCCGCCGTTCCAGCGCATGGTCAGGGTGTGAGCGGCGGTGCTGGAGCTACCCACCGCCCACACATTGGCCGTGTTGACGGCGAACACCCCATTCAGGGTGTTGCTGCTGGTCAGCACGTTGGGGCTGGTGACGACATTCCAGCCGGTCGAACATAGCGGCGTGGCAGTCGCCGTTGGCTGGGGCGTGATACATTGGTGGGCGTAGCGCTCCACCAACGTCCGGTTCGCATTGCCCAGGCCCACGGCCCAGACATCACCGAAGCGGGCCGAGACCCCACTCAGGGTATTCGTGTCGCTGCCCAGATTGGGGCTGGAGATCCAGTCCAGACTGGTGCCGTTCCAGTGGATGGTCATTGTCTGATAGGTGGTGCCGTCCGAGTAGGAGCCGACCGCCCAGACATCGGTGCTGCTGGCGGCAGAGACCGACAGCAAGGTGCTGGCCTGGGTGAAGTTAGGCAGCGCGTAAGGCGACCAGAAGGAGCCATTCCAGCGAATCATCATCCCCTGCGACTGACTGCCGCTGGCGATCTGGGAGGAGCCGACCGCCCACACGTCCGTGCTGCTCACCATCGTGACCCCGCGCAAGGTGGACGATTGTGCGCCGAGAGAGACGCCGACATCGCTCCAGGTGGTGCCGTCCCAGTGGAAGGTCTGGGCCTGATCCTGGCCGCCGCCATCGGTATAAGTCCCCACCGCCCAGATGTCGTTGGCCGTCAATCCCGATACAGAAATGAGGCTGCTGCCTGTGCCGTTGTTGGGGCTGGAGACGATGGCCCAGGCGGTGCCGTTCCAGTGCTCAATCAGGGTGTGCTTGCCGTTCGTGGCGTCGAAAGAGTAGCCGACCGCCCAGACATCGTTGGCGGCCAGGGCCGTCACTCCCCAGAGGAAATTGCCGTTCGGCCCGCCGTCGGGGCTGGCGACCACGCTCCACGCCGTGCCGTTCCAATGTTCCACGAAGGTCGAACCATCGCTCGTTCCTACGGCCCAGACATCAGTGCTACCCACTGCTGCCACGCCGAGGAGGCTGCTGCTCGCGCCGGTCGCGGTAATGGGCACGCTGCTCCAGAGAGTCCCGTCCCAATGGAGCGCGAGGGGGAAGGCCGAGCTGGCCGATTGGTAGGTCCCCACCGCCCAGACATCGTTCGCGCTCACGCTGGCGACCGCCGCCAGGGTGTTATAGCCCGTCCCGATATTGGGGCTGGACACGATAGACCAGATCGACGGGCAGAACGGGGTGGGGCTGGCGGTTCCTGTTGCCACCGGGGCGGCAGGGGCGTTGGCGCTGCGGCCCTGGACCCGCCCGGTGGTACTCAGCAGCAGCGCCCCGGCCAGCAGGGCCAGGGTGGTTAGCAGGGTCAGAGCGAGGCCCTGCTTGAGATTGGTATTGTGTGGTATGCGCGGCATAGCGGTGTCTCTCCTTGTAAGCGGGGGCGAGCGGACGAGGGACCGGAGCGAGGGACCTGGGGATTAGCGGGTATAAATATCGGGATCGTGGATATCCATCCAACGGTCGGGGGCGCGGAGGGGCCGGAAGCCGACCTGCGCGTATAGCCCGTGTGCATCGCGGGTCGCCAGCAGAAAGCGCCGCAAGCCCTGGAGGTCCGGGTGGGCCAGGATACAGCGCAGCAGCCATTTTGATAGGCCCTGCCCTCGGTGACTCTCCACCACAAACACATCAGCCAGGTAGGCGAACGTGGCCGTGTCGGTGATCACGCGGGCAAAGCCCACCTGCTGCGCGCCCTCGTAGATCCCGAACGGGAGCGAATGGTCAATGGCGGCTTGTACCGTGGCCTGAGGGATCCCAGGGGACCAGTAGGAGGTGGTCAAAAAGCTGTGGACCAGGGCCAGGTCGAGCCGGGCCGGGTCGGTGCTGATCACAAAAGGTCCCTGGCGCTGCTCGATAATCATAGGCGGTGCCTCACAAAACGTCAGGATAGGTCCCGATTGCTGGGGAGAGGCCGTCCAGCCGGTGGAGGGTTGCGCGGGGGAAGCATAAAGCACAACCCGGAGATACAGGCAGTATACCACAGTGGCTCCCTGCCGCCAATATCAGGCCCGTTGCGATGGGTGCGCCGCCGAGTTTTTGAGTTTGGATAATCGCGGGGCGGTTACCCAAAGCGCATAGGCGATACCCCGGCGGGGTCGCCATAAACAAGCAAAAAAATGGGGGGCACCCCCATGCGGTCCCGGCG
>JBBSAN010000107.1:0-12980 GCA_038252265.1 Chloroflexia bacterium | reverse complement strand
CGATCAGCAGCACCCGCAGGTCCAGTGTGCGTTCGCCCAGTCCCGCTTTGGGTACCCATCGCTCCACTTGCACCCGGTGGGCGCACAACGCATCCAGCAGCCGGGCGATGAGGGCCGGGTCGGTGTAGGTGCGGCCGCGGCGCGAATTGTAGAGCCGCACCGTGCCCCCACTTTCCGCCAGTTCCACGGTGGTGATCGCCTGTTGCCGCGTTTGGCTCACGCGGTAGGCCACCACCCCCGACGCCCCCGACCCGTGGGCCAGCTTGACGAACACCCGCGTCCAGCCCCGCGCCGCCATCCCCGCCCGTAGTTCGTCGTAGCTCCCGACCGGAGGGAGCGCCCCCGGCACCGGCAGGCCCGCCGCCTGGAGCCGGGCATGACAGCGCGGCTTATCGAACAGCAGCGGAATCACAGCAGGATCATGCATCAGGCGGTGGGGTGGGCTGGCCGCCAATCCGGCCCGGAGGTCGCGCAGCACGGCGCAGTAGCCCAGATACCACTGGCGCGGGTAGAGGATGGCCCCCTGGTCGAAGGGGAGGGCCTGCGCGGCGGCGGCGGATAGGTGGGTATACATGCCGTCGGGATCGGGTTCGTCCGCCCCCTGTGCCAGGATGGCCCGTTCCACGGCGAAATCGCGGTCGGGCGATTCGATCCGCACCCACGCTCCCGGCGGCACCACGTCAGGCAGCACCACCCGCCCGGCCAGCAGATCGGCGTAGGGCACCACGCGGGCGGGTGGGCTGCCCCGCCGCGCCAGGGCACCCTGGAACCCGGCCACCCGGCGACTACCGGGGTTGCCGAGAATCACCACCGGCGGCAGGCTACTCGCTGACGGCCACGTAGCGGTGTTCCTCCCCATCGTCTTCGTCGGGCGCTTCCTGCTCGTCCACATTCACGTCGAGCGGCAGAGCCTTCAGTTGCTCCATCATCGCATCCGAGCAGAAATGGTGGTGCAGGTCCAGCGTTTTCAGGTGGCGCACGCCCGGGCTTTGCAGCAGGGCCGCCGCCCCCGTATCTCCCAGCGTGCCCAGCGACAGATCCAGCCCTTCCAACCGTTCCAGGATCGGGGATTGCGCGACGGCAACGGCGATCTCGTCGGTCAGGGCGCTATCCCGCAGGCCGAGGTGGCGTAGCCGGGGGAACCGCTCGCCCTGGATGATCGGCTGGAGGTCGGCCACCGTCGCGTCGCCCCCGTACTCGTCCACGCCCAGCCAGAGTTCGAGATGTTCCAGCGCGGGCAGCCTGGCCCTGGCGACCTGGCGCACCACCTCGCGGGGGAGGCCACCCGCTTCCACGATCAGCGTCTTCAGCGTGTCGTGCTGGAGTTTGGGTAGTTCCAGCTTCTCCCCGCCGCGCACGCCGAAGTGCTCCAATTGGGGGTAGGCTTTGAGGATCGGCATCACGTTGGTCTGGTTGATCCACGAGATCTCGCATTCCTCGTAGGTGATATCACCGAGCATGATCGCGCACACGGCAGGCAACTGCGGGGCGGCTTCGGCCAGCGCCTTGACCACATGCTGGACGTTCATCTCGCCATCTTGCATGTCGCTCCAGGCCCCCACCACCACGCCGGTCACGGTGCGGCTGTCCGGATCGGCCAGGAATTGCCGGAACTTGTAGACCCAAGGATCCACGCCTTTTTCTGGGCTTTCTTCATCATATTCGATGCCGATCCGGTAATAGCGGTCGGGGCGGATTTTGGTCTTCGGGGTCCACGTTTTCACTTTGGTGCCGGCAAAGGTCGTCAGGAGTGCACTGATGGTCAAAGCTAAACCTCCTCGCCTGGGATAGGGGATGTTGCTGGGGTATGCTTGCCCCGTAAGCTTACGCGAGGCTCCCCGGCTTGTCAAGCCGGACGCCGGGCGCAGGTTCGGGTATAATGCGGGGGTGCGCCGCGCCATGATCGACCTTTGTTCAGGAGGAAATGCCCCCGATGCTGGATAAACCAGAACCCCCCGCCCCCGCGCTGATCCCCCCCTATGGCGGGCCGCTGGTGGATCGCCTGGTGCCCCCCGAAGATGAGGCGGCCTGGGCGGCCCAGGCCAGAACCTTGCCCCGGCTGGTGGTCAGCGACCGGGTGGTCTGCGACCTGGAACTGCTGGCGACGGGCGGCTTTTCGCCCCTGACCAGCTTCATGGGCGAGGCCGACTATGCACGGGTGCTGGGCGAGATACGCCTGGCCCGTGGCACGCTCTTTCCCATCCCGATCACGCTGCCCTATGCCGCCGATTCGCGCTCCGATGGACCGCTTCATCTTGATCAGGAGATCGCCTTGTGGAGCGGGCGCAACGAACTGCTGGCGACGCTGCGGCTGGACGAAATCTACCCCTGGGATGCCGCCGCTTTTGCCGAGGCGGTCGCGGGCACCCGCGATCCGGCGCACCCGCTGGTGGCCGAACTACCGGGCTGGGGCGCGCACAATCTGGCCGGGCGGCTCCGGGTGGGGCGGCTGCCCACCCACTACGACTTCCCCGCGCTGCGCCTGACCCCGACCCAGACCCGCGCCCGGCTGGCGGCATTAGGCCAGGCCCGCGTCGTCGCCTTCCAGACCCGCAACCCCCTTCACCGGGCGCACGAAGAGTTGACCCGACGCGCATGGGAGGCGGTGGACGGCACGCTGCTGCTCCATCCCGTCGTCGGGTTGACCCGCCCTGGCGATGTGGACTACACGACGCGGGTGCGGACCTATCAGGCGATGATCCGCCGCTATTATCCGTCCGACCGGGTGCTACTGGCCCTCTTGCCCCTGGCAATGCGGATGGCCGGGCCGCGTGAGGCGTTGTGGCACGCGCTGATCCGCCGCAACTACGGGGCCAGTCACTTCATCGTCGGGCGCGATCATGCCAGCCCCGGCGTGGACAGCACCGGCACGCCCTTCTACCCCCCGATGGCGGCACAAGAACTGGTGGCGCAGCACGCGGCGGAACTGGGCATCACCCCGGTGCTGTTCGAGGAGATGGTCTACCTGCCCGACGCGGATCGCTACGAGGAGGTCAATAAGGTGCCGACGGGGACACGCACCGCCGGGCTGTCGGGTACCGAGGTGCGGCGAGCCTATCTCGATCAGGGGCGACCGCTGCCCGCCTGGTTCACCCGCCCCGAAGTAGCCGCCATCCTGGCCGAGGCCTACCCGCCCCGCACCCGCCAGGGGGTCTGCCTCTGGCTGACCGGCTTGAGTGCGGCGGGCAAGTCCACCGTGGCCGAGGTGGTGGCGGCGGGGTTGGCCGAACGGGGGCGGCGGGTGACCCTGCTGGACGGCGATGTGGTCCGCACCCACCTCAGCGCGGGCCTGGGCTTCAGCCGCGCCGACCGCGACACCAACATCCGCCGCATCGGCTTCGTCGCCGCCGAGATCGTGCGCCACGGCGGGTTGGTCATCTGCGCGGCGATCAGCCCCTACCGGGCGACCCGCGACGAGGTCCGTGGGCTGGTCGGTAAGGACCACTTTGTCGAAATCTATGTCAGCACCCCGCTGGCCGTCTGCGAGGCCCGCGACCCGAAGGGGTTGTATGCCCAGGCCCGGCGGGGCGACCTCCCCGGCTTCACCGGCATTGATGACCCCTACGAGCCGCCCCTGGCCCCCGCCCTGGCCGTGGACACCACCGATCAAGCGCCGTTGGACAGCGGCGCGGCGGTTCTGGCCTACCTCACGGCGGCAGGCTGGCTGCCCCCTGCGCCGGTGGCGTAGCCGTGGGGATCGGCGGGGCACCCCCACCAGGGCATCCGGCGGGCCGCCCCCACGAACAATCTGTCCCCGGCCTGCCCAGTTTGCCGGTGTCCCGGCCTGATCAGCGGCGGCGTCCCCCGCCCTGGTACCCGGCTCCGGGGGATTGGCGTATAATAGCGGCACCGGGACCGTGCTACCCGGCCCAACCGAGGGGATCTGCTAGGGGGGCGTTGTCGTTTGAAGGTGCGCAAGGTGAGCAGCGCATGAGTGGGCCAATTGTCGTGGTGGGCAGCCTCAATATGGATCTGGTGACGCGGGTGGATCGCTTCCCGCAGCCCGGCGAAACCTTGCACGGGCATTCCTCCTTTCGCGCCGCCGGGGGCAAGGGGGCGAACCAGGCCGTGGCAGCGGGGAAGCTGGGGGCTGTCGTCGAAATGGTGGGCCGGGTGGGGGAGGACGATTTTGGCGCGGCCCTCCGGCAGAGCCTCCAGGCGGCAGGGGTCGGCACTACATATGTACAGCCCACCGCCGGGATCAGCACCGGTGTCGCCCTCATCCTGGTAGATGCGGCGGGCGAAAACGTGATCGTCCTCGATGGCGGGGCCAACAGCCGCCTGATGCCCGCCGATGTGGACGCGGCCAGGGCAGTGATCGCCGGAGCGGGCCTGCTGTTGCTGCAACTGGAGGTGCCGCTGCCCACGGTAGAACGGGCGGCGGCGGTAGCCCACGCGGCGGGGGTGCCGGTCCTGTTGAATGCGGCCCCTGCTGCCCCGCTGCCCGCCGATCTGTTGCGCCTGGTCGATACCCTGGTCGTCAACCGCACCGAACTGGCGATCGTGGCGGGCAGCGGGGACAGCGTGACCGGCATGGCAACCGGGCTGCTGGACCTGGGACCGCGCGCCGTGCTGGTCACCCTGGGCCGCGAGGGGGCGCTGCTGGTGCGGCGCGAGGGAGTGATCCGCCAGCCCGCGTTTGCAGTGGCGGCGGTAGATACCACCGCCGCCGGTGATGCCTACATGGGAGCTTACGCCGCCGCCCACCTGGCCGGGCAGGAGGCAGTCCGTTGCTTGCGCTTTGCCAGCGCGGCGGCGGCGGTGAAGGTGACCCGCCCCGGCGCGCAGCCCGGCTTGCCCACTCGCCCTGAGGTCGAGGCGTTCCTCGCCGCTCACCCCTAGCACTGCCCCTCACCCGCCCCTGTTGGGGGCACGAAGCACGGAACCGGGGCCACACTCCGCGTGGCCCCGGTTTCTTTACTGCAACGGATCTGGCTGGCCGTCCCGTAACTCTGGCGGCTCAGAACAGGCCGACCGTGTTGCCGTTCTCGTCGATATCGATGCTGTGCGCGGCGGGGTTGGTCCCCAGGCCGGGCATCGTCACCATGTCCCCCGCGAGCGGGTAGATGAAGCCCGCCCCGACGCTGGCCCGCACCTCGCGGATATGGAACGTGTAGCCGGTCGGCACCCCTTTCAGCCGGGGGTCGTGGCTCAGGCTTAACGCGGTTTTCGCCATGCAGATCGGCAACTGGCCGAAGCCGTTGGCCTCGAAGTCCGCGATCTGATCGGTGGCCTCCGCCGTATAGCTCACGTCGTCCGCACCGTAGATTTGTGTCGCCAGGGTGTGGATCTTCTCCTTGATCGGCATGTCCAGGGGGTAGAGGAACTGCGGTGTGGTCGGCGGGCCGTCGGCGGCGGCGATGACGATCCGCGCCAGATCCAGGCCGCCCGCGCCGCCCTCGGCGAACACCGTGCTGACCGCCATGTCCACCGCCCCGGCCTCGTGGGCGATCCGGCGCACCGCCTCGATCTCGGAGGGTTTGTCGTCGGGGTAGGCGTTCAGCGCCACCACCACCGGCACCCCGAACAGGCGGGCATTGGCGATCTGCTTGCGCAGGTTCGCGCCGCCTTCGTATACATCGTCGGGGTTCTCGGCCAGCAGTTCGGGTGGCAGCGCCTTGCCCGCCGTGATCTTGTACTTGCCGGTATGGCTTTTCAGCGCGCGGATGGTGGCGACGACCACGACCACGGCAGGCCACAGGCCCGAGGCCCGGCATTTGATGTCGAAGAACTTTTCGCCGCCCATGTCCATGCCGAAGCCCCCTTCGGTGATCACGTATTCGCCTGCGCGCAGGCCGATCTGGTCGGCGACGATGGACGAGTTGCCGTGGGCGATATTGGCGAACGGGCCGGCATGGATATAGGCCGGGGTGTTCTCGATGGTCTGCATCAGGTTCGGCTTGAGCGTTTCGCGCATCAGCACGGTCGCCGCCCCGGCAGCCTGCACATCGTCGGCGGTGATCGGGCGGCCTGCGGTGCTGAAGGCCACCACCATCTTGCCGATCCGGGCGCGCAGGCTCTTGATCGCCTCGGCGTTGGTCGTGCCGGTTGCCAGCGCCAGGATCGCCATCAGTTCGCTGGCGACGGTGATATCAAATCCGGTCTCGCGGGGGAAGCCGTTTTTGTCGCCGCCCTGGCCGATGGTGATGTGGCGCAAGAACCGGTCGTTGACATCCAGCACCCGGCGGATGACGATCCGGGCCGGGTCGATCTGGAGCGGGTTGCCCTGGTACCAGCTATTGTCCACCAGCGCGGCCATCTGGTTATGCGCCTGCCCCACCGCGTGGAGGTCGCCGTTGAGGTGGACGATGCTTTCTTCCAGCGGGATGATCTGGGCATAACCGCCGCCCGCGCCCCCACCCTTGATGCCAAAGGCCGGGCCGAGCGAGCTTTGCCGGATGGCGACCGCCGCGTTCTTGCCCAGCCGGTTCATCGCCATGCCCAGCCCAATCGTCGTCGTGGTTTTGCCCTCGCCCAGCGGTGTGGGGGTGATCGCCGTGACCAGGATGTACTTGCCCAGGGGCCGATCCCGAAAGGCGTCGAGCACGCTCAGGTCGATCTTGGCCTTGGAGCGGCCATGATGCTCAACAAACTCTTCGGGGATTCCGGCGCGTTCGGCAATCGTACTGATCGGATCAAGCCGGGCTTCATTGGCGATCTGGAGACTGGTTTTCATGGTGCTCCTATGAGGTGACAAGCGTCATTGCCAGAGGGCGTGTTCTGGTCGTCGGTGGCCGGGTGCGGCGGCCAGACCCTCTCGCCCTGGGTCGCCGCACTTATTAGCATTTCTTTATGCTACACTTGGTGTACCATATTTGCCCGGGTTGGTCAAACCCGGTCCGCAGGTCCGCCAGACGCAACCGCGCCGGGTTCCTGGGGAACCCGGCACGGTCATCGTTCGGCTGTGCTGCGGGTGTTTAGACGCCCGCCCCGACCAGGAGGCGGCTCATGATGCGCCCCATGTTCTCCGGGCTGAAGAACGTCTCCGGGGCGACCGAGCCGACCGCCACCCCGATGAACTGGTCGATATCGTCCTGATGCCCGTGGAGCGCCTGGCGCAGGCCCAGCAGTTCCGCCGGGAGCGGCCCGAACGTGGCCGCCATGCAGGCCCCGTCGAGCACCGGTAGGGCGCGCAGGTTGCGCTGCTGCTCATACCCGGCCAGGGCGTCGGCCAGCGGCACGCGCCCGGCCAGGCCCGCATCCACCGCATCGGCCAGCAGTTCGGCGTCGCAGAAGGCATCGCTGATGCCGTGCGCGGTCACCGGGTCTTTGTGGAACCCGGCGTCCCCGACCAGCGCCCAGCCGGGGCCAGAGGCCTGGCGCAGGACGTTCGGCAGGTCGGCGGTGCCGATCCACTTTTCGACCCGGTGGCCCGCCTGGACCCGCTCGGCAAACGCCGGAACCCGCTCCAGGGTGCGGAAGAAATTGCCCTCGATATCGGTGCGGTATTCGGGGAAGCCCGCCACCGGGCCAAAGGTCGCCACGCAATGCAGGCCGTCGTTGGTCGGGAAGCCGAGCATCGCCACGTCGTCGAAGCGGTAGAACTCGACGCCGTCGGTTTTTATGTCGCTCCAGTAGCTGTAATAGATCCAATCGAGCGTGGGCCGGTCTTCGGTCGCCACCGCCCCGGCGGCGCGGGCCACTACCGAGTGTAGCCCATCGGCCCCGATGACGAAGGAGGCGCGCTCCGTGATCGAGTAGCCGCCTTCGCTCCGCCCGTGAATGCCGACCACCCGGTTGTCTTCCCACAGCAGGTCTTGCACGGTGAAGCCGGTGCGCAGTTCCACACCCGCGTCAACGGCGGCATTGACCAGGATGGTGTCGAGGTACTTGCGGCGCGGGGCGTATAGCCCGGCGATGCCGCCCGGCAGGTGGACCTGCCCGGTCATGGGGAAATCGCCCATATACTGGGTGAAGTGGGTAATCGGCGGGCAGCCCGTGGCGATCACCTCGTCCAGCAAGCCCCAGCGCTGCAACTGGGCCAGGGCCGGGTAGAGCAGGACATGATTGCGGAAAATATCACTGGGGAAGGTGGCACGGTCGAGCAGCAGAACGCGATAGCCCTTCTGGGCAAGGAGCATGGCGGTGGGGGAGCCAGCGCAGCGCGCGCCGACAACGATCACATCGTACATTACGTAGGAACCTCCCGTAAATCGTCTTTGATAATAGCGAGTCGGGTAGCTACGGCGTGTTTGGTCTGTCCTGCCGGAGAGCTACTGGAACAATGCACGGACATAAAAGGAATTGCAAGATCGCCGCGATCTGTTACAGGGGCAGGCGGGGACAACTGTCCGGCGGCGCGGGGGACAAATGCCTTATTGGATGCCCTACGTCCCTGGCATCGGCGGGCGCAGCCCGCCCCGGCATTCGACGCTGAATGCCGGGGTGGGGGTATGCCTGCGCTGGCTGGGGGACCATGGATTCTAGTGCCGCCGCCGGTGCTGCGCCGCGCGTGGTACAAGAGATGCTCTGCTGGATGCTAGGGGTAGGGCCGGGGCTTTGCTGCCGTGTCACCGTACCCGCTCGGATCGCCAGAAGGGAAATGCCCGTGGATAGTGAGGGATCGGCCTCGATCGAGATGGAGGAAGCGCCGGAGCCGCCGCGCCGCCCCCTGCCGGGGGAGGCGCTGCTGGGGCTGGCGTTGCTGGTGGGGGTGCTGGGGTTTGCCGCGTTCGATTGGTGGCAGACCGAGCAGGCGGCGCAGGCTTACCGGCAGGGGCAGGCCGCCGTGCTCCTGCGCCACTGGGATGCCGCTGTTCAGGCGTTCGCCGGAGCAGGCCCGTACCTGGACGCGCCCCGGCAACAGGCTAATGCCGCCACCCAGGCCGCGCGCCGCACCGAGCTGCTCCGGCAAGCGGGATTAGCTCCCAGCCCCGGTGCCGCCTGGCACGCCCTGACCGAGGCCGCCGCTATCGAGCCGGATTACCCCGGCCTGGCCGACCGGGTCGCGGTCGCCCGGCAGACCCTCTTTCAGCAGGGGGTGGTGGGAACCGTGGTCCTCCAGGCGGGTGGTGCCCGACCGGGCCTGTACCTGCTGACCGAGGGCGGGCCGGTCTATCTGCCCGGCAGCGACGGCCAGAGCCGTGTGCGGGGTCGCGCCCCCACCGGCCAGGCATTCGTCTACGACCGCGCTCCCGGCGTGGCCCCCGGTGCCTGCCTCCTGCCGTGCGCGTCCGATAGACGGCAGGTGGTGCTGGCCCGGCTCGGCCCCATCGGGCCACCGGCCACACAGGTGGTGGGCGGCGACCTGCCTGCCGACGGCAGCGCCACGTTCACCGGAGACGGCTCCCGCTGGTGGTGGACCGCCGATGGGCGGACCTGGTACTGCGACCCCGCTGCCCGGCAAATCACCGACGTGCTCGGAACCCATCCCGGCTGGCAGTTGCTGGCCCTTGACCCCGGCCAGGGGCGGATCCTGCTGGCCGTGCCCCTCGATTCGGGGACCGATCGCACCCCACTGTTCCTGGCCGATGCGGGCGGGGAGACCGCCACGCCGCTTGCGCCTGCCGCATCTGGCACCATCTTGAACGCGACGTTCAGCGCCGACGGGGCCTACCTGGTCTACCTGACCCAGCAGCCCACCACCCCCATCGTCCGCACCCTCTGGCGGGTCGATCTCCGCGATCCGGCGCAAGCGCAGCACGAACTGGAGTGGCTGCCCTGGGGCGGCATCCAGACGCCAGTCTGGTTGGGCGCGTTTCTGCCGCCCCCGCCGGTGGGCGATACCGTCTTGATCTATCGCCTGGACGGCGACGGGGACGCGATCAGCGGGGTCAACCTCCGTACCGGGGCCCGGACCGCCCTCTGGGCGGGGCAGACGCGGGAACTGCACGGCACCACCACCGCGATCAGCCCCGACGGGCGCACGCTCGCCCTCCACGACGCTCAGGGCATGGCGAGCCGGTTGGTCCTCGTGCCGGTGGCGGGTGGGGAGCCGGTGCGGACTTTCCCCGCCCCCGCCTACATCGGCCAGAGCGTCCATGCTGCCTTTGCCCCCCACAGCGACTACGTGATCTACACCGTGCAAAATCCCGATGGGCTGGAGCGCGGGTATACCCAGCCGATCTACACGCTGCCCATCACCGCCTCCACGGGTACCGCTCCGCTCTCCCTGGCCCGCGACGCGGTCCTGCCTTACGACCGCACCCTGGCGACGATGGCCTTCCCGCCCGGTGGCGAGCTGTTGCTCTACGTCAGCGCGGGTGGCAGCCTCCAGGCGGTGACCTTTGATGGCGCGGCGCGGGTCACGCTGGGCAGCGGGGTGGATGCCATCTGGTCGCTGCGCGATCCCGGCCCGTGGGCCTGGGTGCGCTGACGCCGGGGGTCAGGCTTCCAGCCACTCCGTGCGGATCTTTGGGGCGAGGTGGAGGTCGATCTGCCGCAGCCGCCCCTCGCCTGAATTGATGAACGTGTGTGGCGTCCCCGCCGGGATGATCAGGATGTGGCCCGCCGTCGCTTCCAGCGTCACCCCGTCTGCCGTAAAGGTGCCCCGGCCTTCCTGGATGATGATGATCTCATCGTAGGCATGTTTATGCCGCCGGGGGCCGTCGCCGGGCGGTAGGTCCACCCAGATAAACGAGATGGGCGTCTCGCCGTGCAAATAGCCCTCGAAATCATAGGTGTGCCCGCTGCGGGGCAGGTCGTCCCGCTTTAGCAGGGTAACGCTCATCGTCGTCTCCTCGGCGGTGCGGTGACGGGAACCGGCGGGCCGAAACCCCGCCGCGCCGGTTCCCATAGCCCGTGCTGGTTAATCGTGCTTCGCCGGTTTATAGTGGCCCGGCTCATCGCGGAACCCGATGCCAAAGCGATTCCAGGCGTTGATCGTCGCGATTACCAGGGTCAGGTTGGCGAGTTCGGCATCGGTAAAATGCGGGCGCACCTGCTCATAGACCACGTCGGGCACATGGTCGAGCGCGATCAGGGTCAGCTTCTCCGTCCAGAGGAGGGCGGCGCGCTCGCGGTCGGTGAAGAACGGCGTCTCCTGCCAGACCGGGAGGGCGTAGAGGCGCTGTTCGGTTTCGCCTCCGGCCCGCGCATCCAGGCTGTGCGCGTCCACGCAATACGCGCACCCGTTGATCTGTGAGGCCCGCAGCTTCACTAAGTCGATTAACCCCGCTTCCAGCCCGCACTCGGCCAGATAGGTATCCAGTCCATCCATCGCCCGCATCGCGCCGGGGGCCGCTTTCCCATAGTTCATTCTGGCTTGCATTCGGTCTTACTCCTTTATCTAAGAAATCAGAAATTAGAAAACAGAAATCAGCTTTTCCAGGCAGCAGCAGCATAGGTATTCGCGACGACTAATTCACCCGCTCCTCTATTTTCTGACTTCTGACTTCTGACTTCTGACTTCTGACTTCTGACTTCTGACTTCTGACTTCTGACTTCTAATTTCTTCTATTCACAATTTCTACGTAAATCATAGCAGATTAATGGCCTTGTTAAAAGAGCCATTTTTGACTATACTGGGGAGGCCATTTATGGAAACATGCGCCGCCTGTGGGGAATTATCTGAGGAGAGATAGGGATGCCGAAACGCGCGACGCCGGTCAAAAGGCCGGAGATTACCCTCGATCAGCAGGCGACGGCCCCGCTCTACCGGCAACTCTACGAATGGCTGCGCGCCGAGATCCTGGCAGGGCAACTGAAGACCGGGGCGCGCCTGCCTTCGACGCGTATGCTGGCAAGCGAACTGGGTGTGTCGCGGACGACCACAGCACTGGCCTACGAACTGTTGCTGCTGGAAGGCTATATCGAGAGCCGGGTGGGCGACGGCACGCGCGTGGCACGGGTGCAACCCGATCAGGTGGGGCGGAGCACCCGGCGCGCCAAAGCGTCTCCGGCCCCCGCCGCGCCCGCCGCCCGGCTGGCGCGGCGCGGCCAGTTACTGCTGAACAGCCCCTATCCCGGCGAATTCTACGCCAGCCAGCCTGGCCTCAGCCCGACCCTGTTCCGAGTCGGCCAGCCCGATGTCGCCCACTTTCCTTATGAGACCTGGGCGCGGTTGGTGGCCCGCCATGCCCGCCATTCGCTGCCCGCCGTCGCCCTCTACCAGAAGGCGCAAGGCTACCCCCCGCTGCGTGAAGCCATCGCCGCCCATATCGGCATCTCGCGCGGCGTCCACTGCTCCCCCGACCAGATCATCCTTACCGCCGGATCGCAGGGGGCGCTCGATCTGATCGCGCGGGTTTTGCTGGATCCGGGCGATGCGGCCTGGGTCGAAGATCCGGGCTACCTGGGGGCGCGGGGTGCCCTCCTGGGGGCGGGGGCACGGCTGGTACCAGGGCCGGTGGATCGGGAGGGGCTGGTGGTCGAGGCCGGGCATGGGCCGGGACACGGCGTGCGGATGGCCGTGGTCACCCCCTCGCACCAGTTTCCTACCGGCGTGACCATGAGCCTGCCCCGGCGGCTGGCGCTACTGGAGTGGGGCAGGGCGGCAGCGGCCTGGATCATCGAGGATGACTATGACAGCGAATACCGCTTCAGCGGGCGGCCCCTGGAGGCGCTGCAAGGGCTGGACCGGGCCGAGCGCGTGCTTTATGTGGGCACCTTCAGTAAAGTGCTCTTTCCCGCCTTGCGCCTGGGCTATCTGGTCGCGCCCGCCGCGTTGCTCCCCGGCTTGATCGCCGCGCGCCGCCTGATCGATGTCCACCTGCCGCTGCTGGACCAGATGGCGTTGGCCGATTTTATTAGCGAGGGCCATTTTGCGCGGCACCTGCGGAAGATGCGCGGGCTGTACCTGGCCCGCCGGAACGCGCTGGTGGACGCCCTCACACGGGAACTGGGCGACGAGCTGGACGTGACCGTGCCGGAAGCGGGGATGCACCTCGTAGCCTGGCTTCCGGTGGGGATACCGGCCCAACCCGTTGTCCAGCGGGCTGCCGCGCTGGGCCTGCCTGTTCTGCCCGTATCCCAGTTCACCCTGCGCCCCGGCCCCCGCGATGGCTTGCTATTAGGGTTCGCCAGCGCCACTCCCGACGAGT
>JBBSAN010000106.1:0-12988 GCA_038252265.1 Chloroflexia bacterium | reverse complement strand
GCTCCTTGCGGATATCGCGCTGCTCCTGGGCCGCCTGGCGCTCCGACAGGATGAGCCGGTTGCGGTTGCGGTTGATTTCGATGATCTTGAGCGGCAGGCGCTGGCCGGTGTAGCGGCTCAGTTCGCTCTGCTTCACGGCGTCATTGCCCCCGCTGGAGAGACCGCTGACCTGCGAGGCGGGCACGAAGCCGCGCACGCCTTCCAGGTTGACCAGCAGCCCACCCTTGTTGTAGCCGGTGACTTCGGCTTCGAGGATCTCGCCGTTCTCAAACTTCTTCTGGAGGTTGCGCCAGGAGCGTTCCTGGCGGGCTTTGTCGAGCGAGAGGACGACGTGACCTTCTTGATTTTCCGGCTGCATCACGGAAACCAGCACTTCATCGCCGATATCCAGCTTTTGCAGCTCGTCGGCAGTCAGGCTCGACAGTTCCGACATGGGGATGACCCCTTCGGATTTCGAGCCGATATCCACCAGGATCTCGTCATGGTCTTTGCGCATGACGCGGCCTTCGAGGACATCGCCATATTTCAACTGCCGGAACTGCTGCTCGCTCTCGGCCAGGAGCGCGGCCATGTCGCTACCGCTGCCGCCGTAACTGCCGCGATTGCCCTGCTGCTGGTTGCTCCGACCGCCCCGGCCCCCGCCGCCACTGCGCTGTACAACTTCAGGCGCGGGCGCTTCGGCCTCGCCCTCGGTTGCAGCGGCTGGTTCGGGTGCCGTTTCGTCCGACGGCGGTTCTGGTGCAGCGTCGGCCAGCGCTGGCGCGGCGGGCGCGTCCTCGGTAGATGGCTCTGCCGCAGCTTCGGCCAGCGCTGGTGCGGCGGGCACGTCCTCGGTAGATGGCTCTGCCGCAGCTTCGGCCAGCGCTGGTGCGGCGGGCACGTCCTCGGTAGAGGGCTCTACCGCAGTATCGGCCATTACCGGCGCTGGGGGAGCGTCCTCGGTGGACGGTGCTTCTGCAACATCAGCCGTGGCCGACCCTGCTGTAACGTCCGCGGTGGACGGTTCGGTTGCTACCTCGTCCATCGGTGACTCTGCCGCGACCTCGGTCGTCGCGGGCATGGTGGCGGCGTCCTCGGCCCCATTGGTGGAGCCTGCCGTAGTCGAAACGCCCACATCCGGCGTGTCGGTGGCAAAGGAGCTGTCCGGTTCGGTGCTGCTGCCCATTGGTTCAGCGGCGAGTGGGTCGCCGGCCCGTGTGGTCTCGTCGTCCATTATGCCTTCCTTCAAACAACGGTGATATCGCCCCTAAGGCGTGCCCTGCCTGATCGGCAGGAAGAAAACAGCCGGGCGATTCGTTCTTATTATACAGGAAAGCCGCGTGCGGTGCAAGCAATAGATGAAAACAAGGGAATTTGAGGAGACGAATCCGCGAATTCGAAGCAGCCAAGCCCTGCCAGCGCGGCTCACCCGGCAGAAAGGCCCACCGGCCCCCCTGCCACTACCCCCTGCCCCAGGTACGCTTCGACGACCCGTGGGTCGGCCCGCACCTCATCGGGGGTGCCTTCCCCGATCTTCACCCCGTAGTTGAGCACCGACACCCGGTCGGAGATCCGCATCACCACCCGCATATCATGCTCGATCAGCACGATGGTCAGGCCATGCTCATGGCGCAGGCGCGCGATCAGGGCCATCATCGTGGCCGTCTCCTGCGGGTTCATCCCGGCGGTCGGCTCATCCAGCAGGAGCAGTTGCGGATCGCTGGCGAGGGCACGGGCTACTTCGAGGCGGCGCTGGTCGCCATAGGGCAGATTCTTCGCCAGCGTGTCGGCGGCGAACCGCAGGCCGATCACCGCCAGCAAGTGCCGGGCCCGCTCGCCGGCGGCCTCTTCTTCGGCGCGCATCGCCGGGGGGCGCAAGAGCGCGGCCCAAAAGCCCGACCGGAGGCGGCTATGCTGGCCGACCAGCACATTTTCCAGCACGGTCATGTTGGCGAACACACGGCTGTTCTGGAAGGTGCGGGCGATGCCCAGCGCGGCGATGGCGTGCGGCGGGCGGCCCAGCAATAGCTGTCCATCGAACCAGATCGCCCCCCCGTCGGGCGCGTGGATGCCACTGAGGATGTTAAAGAAGATCGTCTTGCCCGCCCCGTTGGGGCCGATCAGGCTGACGATGGCGTGGCGGGGCACATCGAAATCAATGCCGTCGAGCGCGACCAGCGAGCCGAATTGCTTGGTCACGCCCACCGCACGCAGCAAGAGCGGACGATATGGTGCGGTTTCGTCCAATAGGGTCCCTCCCGTCCCACGTGGCCTCTCGTCCCTATTATACTCCCTTTTCCCCGCCCCAGCGTCGCCGCCTGGAGACGACCAGGGCTGATGCATTCTCCTACCAGTGGACAGATCTGGCTCCCTCGCCCGCAGGGAGAGGGCGGGGGGTGTGGGCGGATCTCGCCCTTTGAGAGGTCGGACCACCCAGATCCCCCCTCACCCCCCGCCCTCTCCCTGCGGGCGAGGGAGCTAGACCTTCCGTTTCCCAGAAAATGCACCAGCCCTGGGAGAGGACCAGGGCTGGTGCAATGTCGGTTGGTACGGGCCGACCCCGCCCTGTCATCCTGAGCGCAGCGAAGGTAGGGTCGGTGGTCAGCGGTGCTCAGGCCATAATCCCGATCTTCGATGACGACCTTTTATCCCCAACAAGATCCTTCGCTGCGCTCAGGATGACAGGCTTAGACTTTGCTCCAGCCGTTAGAGGATGACCGGGACATATACATTTTCGACGCAAGGGGTATTCAGGCAGGGCCGGTTCGGACACGCTGCCGCCATCCTGACCGGCCTGCGCCCCGGCGATGGGACGGAAAAGTAGCTTCTGAAAACGGTTCAACGAATGCGTACATCTTTAGTCGCAAAATTGGGGGGGCATTTGCCCTGTTTGTCAGTGGATTTGTCAGTGACATGGGTGTATAGTGTAGGCAGCTTCTCACTCGCTGCTCCCCACGGGCCGGTGAAGCGGTACGCAACCCATTCCCTATCTACCATACGAAGGAGATTAACATTATGTTCAGAGGTGGCGGTTCTGGTAGGCGTTGGCAGGTTGCCACGGGAATATTATTAATTATCATCATGGCCGTAGCCGGATGGGCGATTCGGATGACCCCTAACGCCTCGTTGAGCGCAGCGGTCGGAGCGCGCCCCGGCGCGTTAGCGCCCGCCGGGATGCCCGCAGGCGACAAGGGGGGTCCAGCGGTTACCGATAGCAGCACGACCCCCGCAGGCAACGGGATCGAAGTGGGCACCTCGATCAAGAATGATGTCTCCCCCGCGCTGCGCGACCTCAAGCCGATCCCGCCCTATATTGGGGCCGTTGAAACGGAGCATGAGAACCCGCCGATCCCCCTGGTCGGGCACAAGGATGAGCCGGACGGCGTGGCGCAGACCACGTTCGGTGCCCTCGGCTCGATCGCCCCCTCCATGCCGTCGCCTCTCACCAGTTGGAACGGGATCAACCAGGCCGGGGGTTGCGGCGGTTGCGCGCCGCCCGATACCAACGGCGATGTCGGCCCGAACCATTATGTCCAGACGGTCAACTCGGCGTTCCAGATCTGGAACAAGAGCGGCACCTCGCTCTATGGCCCGGCGCAGATCAACACGATCTGGAGCGGCTTCGGCGGCCCCTGCCAGACCCGCAACGACGGCGACCCGGTGGTGCTCTATGATAGCATCGCCAACCGCTGGCTGATCAGCCAGTTCACCGCCGCCTCGCCCTACAACGAGTGTATCGCCATCTCGTCCACCGCCGACCCGACCGGGACCTGGAACCGCTATGCCTTCCAGTTGAGCACCACCGCCTTCCCCGACTATCCGCACCTGGGCGTGTGGCCGGACGGCTACTACATGAGCGTCAACTGGTTCAACAACGGCAGCACCTATGCTGGCCCGCGCCCCTACGTCTTCAATCGCGCCAACATGGTTGCTGGCACGGCGGCCACCTTCCAGACGACCAGCGCGGCGCTGGGGGCCAGTGTCAGCCCGATCTTGCCCTCGGACCTCGATGGCGCGACCCAGCCGCCGAGCGGTGCCCCCAACTACTTCGTCGGCTTCGGCAGCCCGCTGAAGGTCTACAAGTTCCATGTGGACTGGACGACCCCGGCCAACACCACCTGGACCAACTCGGCCAACCTGACCCCCGCCGCCTTCACCACCCTCTGCGGCAGCACCCGCGACTGCGTGCCCCAGTCGGGCACCACCCAGAAGCTCGACGGCATCGGCGACCGGCTGATGCACCGCCTGGCCTATCGCAACTTCGGCACTTATGAGTCGCTGGTGCTCAACCACAGCGTCAGCAGCGGCGGCGTCGCCGCCCCGCGCTGGTATGAGATCCGCAACCCCAACGGCACCGCGACGATCAACCAGCAGGGCACCTACCAGCCCGACACCACCTGGCGCTGGATGGGCAGTATCGCTCAGGACCAGGGGGGGAACATGGCGCTCGGCTACAGCGCGTCGAGCAGCAGCGTCTTCCCCTCGATCCGCTACACCGGGCGGCTGTCCACCGACGCGGCGGGCACGATGCCCCAGGGCGAGACGACCCTGCTGGCCGGTACCGGCTTCCAGTCGGGCGTCAACCGCTGGGGCGACTATAGCGCCATGAGCGTGGACCCCAGCGACGACTGCACCTTCTGGTACACGCAGGAATATAACAACAGCGGGGCCTGGGGCTGGAGCACACGCATCGGCTCGTTCAAGTTCCCGCAGTGCGGCGGCGTAGTCCCCACCCCGACCAACACGCCCGTCGTGGTCCCGACCAACACGGCGACCCGCACCCCGACCAACACCCCGACGGTACCCGGCCCGACCAATACCGCGACCCGCACCCCGACCAACACCCCGACGGTACCCGGCCCGACCAATACCGCGACCCGCACCCCGACCAACACCCCCACCCCCGGCACCGGCGGATGCGCTGAAGCGCTGACCAATCCCGGCTTCGAGAGTGGCACCAGCCCGTGGGTGCAGACCTCCACCAACGGCTATCAACTCATTGACACCACCCGCCCGCACACCGGTTCCTACAGCGCCTACCTGGGCGGCTACAACAACGGCACTGACACCATCTATCAGCAGATCAGCATCCCTGCCGGGGCGACTTCGGCCACGCTGAGCTACTGGTGGTACATGACCACCCAGGAAAGCAGCCACCCGTGGGATTACCTGTATGTCCAGATCCTGAACAGCAGCGGCGGCCTCCTGGGGACGGTGCAAACGCTCAACGACGGCAGCACCAAGAATACCTGGGTCCACCCCAGCTTCGATGTGTCGGCCTACCGGGGCCAGACGATCCGCGTCTACTTCAAGGCCACCACCGACAGCAGCCTGACCACCTCGTTCTTCATTGACGATGTGAGCGTCAACGTCTGCCAATAGCCATTCGCGGCACGCCAGTGCCCCGAACGGCGGGGGCCGGAGCAGCAGTGCTCCGGCCCTTTTCTCGTCCCCGAACAGGGCTGGGTGTCCCAAGCGCAAACCTGGGAGGGTGAAACCCCAGGTGTAGTCTCTATGTCGTGCGCCAATTCGCAAGGGTCCACACCACTGTCATCCTGAGCGCAGCGAAGGATCTTGTCGGCTTGCCCAGCCCGCCAGGGATCAAACGGCCTGCTGGTAGACAGATCACGCAACTCCTCAGCACCTTTGATCCCCAAGAAGATCCTTCGCTGCGCTCAGGATGACAGGATCTGTAGGGCACGTCTATGAGGCGACAGCCCACAGCACAGTAACGTCGGAACCAGGGGTATCTTAACAGTTGACCGAATCAAAGAGGCCAACCCCGCTGCCGAGGGTTGGCCTCTTGGTGTCGCGGAGGAAGGCGGGGTTAGCGGATGATCCGCACCGACCCGGCATAGTGGGCGGCCCAGTAGGCGCTCCACAGGTCGCTGACCAGCACGCCGGTGCGCTCGTTGGCGGCGTGGACGATCTTGCCGTTGCCGATGTAGATCGAAATGTGCGAGATGCCGCGCGACGAGGTATTCTGGAAGTAGACCAGATCGCCGGGGCGCAGGTCGGCAGCAGCGATGCGCGTGCCCGAACGGATCTGCTCTGCCATTGAGCGCGGCAGGTTGAGGCCAACTTTGTTGAAGACAAAATAGACGAAGCCGCTGCAATCAAACGCCTTCGGGCCAATGCCCCCCCAGACGTAGGGATGGCCCTTGAGGCTCAACCCCATATCGACCACGCGGGAGGCTGCTGAGGCCGGGGCCGCAACGCCGCCCCGGCTGGCCCCGTCGCGGGCCGGTTCGGGGGTCGCCGTCGCGGCGGGCGGGGCGGCGGGCGCCGGAGGCGGGGGCGCTTCCGTCGCGGTCGGGGGCGGCGGGGCCGCGCCTGGGTCATGGGTGAGATCATCGGTGGGGAGCCAGCCGAAGACGCCGTTCACCCGCACCCCATACCAGGCGACGCCGCTTGCCGTTGTGCGCGGTTCTTCGCTGATATCCACCGCCGCGCCGTGCGGCAGCCGGGCTATAGCGCTCGCCTCATAATCGGGCTGGCTGTAGAACGCGGTATCGGCCAGCACCACATAGGCACGGGTGCCCACCGGGAAGCTGGTATCGGCATACGCCGGGGTGGTATGGAAGGCCGCAAGCGCCAGCAGCGGCAGCAGGAGGATGGCGGCCAGCCGCTGCGGGCGGGCCAGAATAGTAACGATCACGATATGCTCTCTCCGTGTTGTGGTGACAGCGGCTCACGCAGCGAGAGTAGGGGCCAATCCCTAGTCAGCCTCTACAGTGATGGCGTGGGAAGCGTGAGCGGCAACAGGCCAACATCGATCCGTCAGCGGGCGGCGTCATTGCAGGCTGATACAGAAGTTGATACAGAAGGGGGAGCAGTGATTCGGCGGGCGGTGCTGCCCACGCAGCAGCGGCGGGGCGGAAGGGGGCAGGAGGTGGGGCGGGTGGGCAGATGGGCAGGGCAACGAGGCCGCCCGCTCGGCGCGGCGCGATGGCAAACCCAGCGCCCCGGCAAAGAGCCGGTCGGCCTGAGCACCCCGCCGGGCACGAAACGCGATCACAAACCAGAGCAACAAGCGCAAATGCTGAAGCGAGAAGCCCTGCTGGAGATGAAGAAGCGTGTTCCTGAGCAACGAATAGTCCACCGGCTAATTCTGTAATGTATGCCGGTCAGCCTCGCCCCGACACCAGGGCTATACTAACAAGAAATAAATGTTTTGTCAAGGCACAATAAACTGTCTGGTTTATTGTCAACACAAATAAGTATTTTGAGTCAAGAGTAGACCCACGTTTTCGTTGTGGATCGGCGGAGTGGAACAGGAAGAAACGGGGGTTGAGCAAACTGGCTGCTGTAGCAGGCAGGGAGTTCGTGCTATAGACGGACCCTCATTTTGTTCGCTGCTAAAACCCGATAGCAGCGTCACCGGCGCAGCACGGAGCGCAAAACGCGCTCCAAACGCCGCGCCTGCTCGGCCCGTGAGTACTCGCGGACCACGAAAATGCGTCCATTTTGGCCCATCACGGTGGCTTCGGCGGGATGATCTCGCAAGTAACGGATTGCGGCGGCGAGGGCGGCGGGGTCTTCGGGGGGGACAATCAGCCCCGCCTGGGCTTCGTGCAAGACGGTCGCCGCCTCCCCTCGCGCGCTCAGCAGCACCGGCGCGCCACAGGCCATCGCCTCGAACATCTTCGACGGCAGCGCGCCCTCAAACAACTGGGCACCCCGCAGCGGCACCAGGCTGACCCCGGCCATCGTCAGGTAGGCGGGCATGGCGGCGCGGGGCTGTTCCGGCAAGAGCACGAGGTTCTCCAGCCCGTATTGCGCCTTCAGCGCCGCCACTGCGGCTTTCTTCGGCCCCGCCCCGACGAAGACGAAGCGGATACCGGGTTCGTCGCGCAAGAGCCGGGCCGTCTCGACCAGGCTCTCCATGCCCTGGGCCAGCCCGTGGATGCCCGCGTAGAGCACCACGAACGCCTCGTCCAGCCCCAACTGCTCACGCAAAGGCCAGACCTCGGCAGGAACGGGCCGGAACTGGTCCACATTGGCTCCGTTGGGGATCAGGCGGATCTTGTCGGGGGGGATACCCCGCGCCTCCAGCCGGGCCACCATATCGCGGGTGACGGCCACAATGCCGCGCGCCCGGCGGTAGCACAGCCGCGCCACCCCATCGGCCAGCGCCACGGCGCGGCGATTGTTCAACTCGCCCAGCGCCACCGCCGACTCGGGCCACAGGTCGCGCACCTCGAAGAGGAAGCGGGCGCGGATGATCGCGGCGATGATCACTCCGGCCAGCCCGACGAACAGCGGCGGCGAGGTGGCATAGACCACGTCATAGCGCCGCCGCAGCCGCAGCCCCAGCACCACCCCGGCCAGGATCGCCATGACCATGTAGCTGAGGTAGAAGCGCATCCGGGTGACGAAGCCCTTCTCCGGCGCGGCCCACACCCACAGCCGCACCACATCGATCCCGTCCAGCGGCTTCCGTTCCCACAACTTGCCCCGGTAGGCGGGCGGGATGATGCCAGAGGGGTGGTTGGGCACCTCGGTCAGCATCGTCACCCGGTGGCCTTGCCCGGCCAGGTAGCGGGCCATTTCATAGGCGCGGGTCTGCGTCGCCCCCACTTCGGGCGGAAAGTACTGGCTGAGGTAGAGAATACGCAGGGGTTGGGGGGGGGGGGTGGGGGGTTGGAGGTCGGGTGGGTTCAAGGTTGTGGCCGTGGGTCAGGAGATTGGTCAAAGCCATACGTCGTCATTAAGTTTAACATACGGCGGATCCACATGGGGATGCCCTCGGCCATTTCCGGCTGGCACACCGGCTCCAGGCTGGCGGTGAGCTGCCGGTAGCTGAGGACCTGGCGCAGGCAGCCCAGCACTTCACCGAGTTGGGCCGCCTCCCCCAGCCGCTCGGGCGTGTCATAGTCCGCCCAGGCGGTCAGGTAGGCGGTCCACAGGCGGGCGCGGGCGTCCGGCGGAGCCTCTCGTGGCATCCATTCGACAATGGTCGCCATATCCAGAAACGGATGGGCCACCGAGGCATCGGTCCAATCGTAGATGATCGTGCGCTCGCCGTTGCGGAGGATGTTGCCCGCATGAAAATCGCCGTGCGTCAGCGTCGCGGGCAGGGCATAAGCGGCCAGTTGGGCACAGAGTATGGGCAACCGGGGTGCGCACGCCGCCAGCTGCACCCGCTCGGCAGCGGTCAAACCGGGCAAGCCGGGCAGATCGGCCAGCAGGCCGTCCACCTGCGCCGCCAGCACGTCCAGGCGAAAGTCCTGGCAGCCCAGGGCCAGCAACGCGTCGATCTGATCCACGTAGGAGCGCTGAATCTGGCCGCACAGGCGCACCGCCGCTTCCCAGTCAGGCAGCGGTAGCTCCTCTAACGCCTGCCCGACGCCGAAATCGCGCAACAGCATCCAGCCGTGATCTTGGGCGCTCGCCAGCACCTGCGGCATATAGTCGGGGTACCGCGCAGCCAGCGCCTCGGTGATACGTGGCTCGGTAGCGAACAGCGGCGGCACGGCTTTGAAGTACAGATCGCCCGCGTCGGTGGGGACTCGCAAGATACACGAGATGCTCCACAGGCGCATCTGCTCGACCCGACCCTGTGGCGTGATCGCCAGTTCGGCCAGTTGGCGCGCGATCCAATCGGTGGCGACAGCCAGCCAGCCAGGGCTGGCCCACGGTGCGCGCTGAGCAGGAATATCTCCCGTCGCCTCCTCGTGCAGGTAGGTGGCGAGGACCGCCCGGTGGGCCGGGATGGCGAGGGCGAGATCGGCCAGGTCCTCCGGCCCGACCCAGAGCGCGCCGGAGGGAGCCGCCCACGCCGGGCTGTGATTTTCCAGCACCAGCACCACCACCTGCCGGGCAGGGTCCGTGGGGTCCGCCTCAAGCAGCGCCCAGCGCAGCACGGTCGCCTCGACGCCCCAGCGATCCTGCAACTCCTGCCGCACGTAGGCCACGTACATCGCGCTGGAACTGGTCAGCAGGCGCGGCAGGCTCCAGCCCTCACCCTCTGGCAGGAGCAACAGGCGAGGCGCGGTGGGATGCGGCAGGATGACGTAGACGACGTATATCACATCCGTGTCAGGTGAGGGCGCTGTATCGCTCAACCGATCTCCATTCATGCGGTCTGGACCAGCAACCCGCCCTCGGCAGCCGCCGGTGCGTCCTCGCCCTCCACGAACAGCCGCCACC
Organism: Chloroflexia bacterium; assembly: GCA_038252265.1. GTDB lineage: Bacteria > Chloroflexota > Chloroflexia > QHBQ01 > JAICKM01 > JBBSAN01. The sequence continues at coordinate 2,857 of JBBSAN010000106.1, read as the reverse complement.
AGACGTGCGTGTTGAGCAGCATCCACAGGTCGCGGCTGCGGTCGGCGCTGCCGCCGGTGTGCGCGGTCAGGGCGGCCTGCACCCAGGCGGGGTCGAACAGGGCGCGGGCCTGGGCGGCGGGGCCGAGCAATTGCTCCTCCAGCCAGGGGCGGAGCGGCCCGGCGAACCAGGGGGCAATCGGCGTGGGGAAACCCTTTTTGTCGCGCCGCCCGGCCACCGCCGGGGGCAGCAGATCGGCCACCGCGCGCCGCAGGATGCGCTTGGTTTCCAGCCCGCGCAGCTTCAACGGGGCCGGGATCCGCATCGCCAGTTCCACCAGCCGGTAATCGAGCAGCGGCACCCGCGACTCCAGCCCCCAGGCCATGCTGGTGCGGTCCTCCACCTGGAGCAGCCCCGGCAGGTAGTGCTGGAGGTCGTAGGCCAGTGCTGCACCCAACGGAGAGTGCGGAGTGCGGAGTGCGGAGTGCGGATTGAGCGGCGATTCTGCCGTCAGCGTGTCGCCCGCTGCATTCAAGAGCGCGGGGCCGAAGAAAGGCGGGGGCGCGGCCCCGGCATCGGTCTGAAGGCGGCCCCGTCGTCCGGTGCGGATAGCCGCCAGGGCGGAGGCGCGCAGGTTGGCCTGGAGCGCCACGCGGGCGCTGTCTCCGGCCAGGGCCAGGGCGAGCGCCAGCGAGGGATGCTGGCGGAGGGTGCGCTGCACGCTACGTAAATAGGCCGGGATGTAGCCGTAATAGCCGCCAAACAGTTCGTCGCCGCCCTGCCCGCCGTTGACGACGATCACCCCCGCCGCCCGCGTGATCCGGCAGACATGCCACTGGGGAAACACGCCCGCGCCCACCACCGGCTCGTCCAGGTGCCAGACCAACCGGGGCAGCGTGGCAGGCAAATCGTCCCAGGTCGGCACCACCTCATGATGATCGGTGTGATAGCGCTCCACAACCGCGTGGATATAAGGTCGCTCGTCGTAGGCCGGTCCCTCGGCAAACGCGCCGGAGAAGGTCCGCACCCGGTCGGGCAGGTGGCGGCTGATCAGGGCGACGATGGCGCTGCTGTCCACCCCGCCGCTGAGATGCGCGCCCACCGGCACGTCGCTCCGCAGGTGGAGCTGCACCGCGCTGTCGAGCAGGGCGCGCACTTCCTCGATATAATCCGCCTCCGATCGTGCTCCTGGCGCGTCCTCCTCGGCGGGCAGGTCCCAGTAGCGGGCGATCTGCAAGCCGTCAGGGCCGACGGTCAGGGAGTGGCCGGGCAAGAGGCGGTGGATGCCCTGGAACCAGGTGTGATCGCCGCTGAGGTGCATCGCCTGGAAATACTCGGCAATGGCCGCGCCGTCGGGCTGCACCCGGATCAGCGGGTGGTGCAGCAGCGCCTTGATCTCCGAGGCGAAGGCGAAGTGCTGCCCATCCCACCAGTAATAGAGCGGCTTGATCCCCAGCCGGTCGCGGGCCAGGAACAGTCGCCGCGCCGCCCGGTCCCACAACGCGAAGGCCCACATCCCGTTGAACCGGGTCAGGCAGTCCGGCCCCCACTGCTCATAGGCGTGGAGGATGTTCTCGCTGTCCGACTGGGAGCGGAAGCGGTGCCCCCGCGCTTCCAGTTCGGGGCGCAACTCGCGGTAGTTGTAGATCTCGCCGTTGAAGACCAGCCACAGCCGCTCATCCTCGTTGGTCATCGGCTGGCGGGCCGCGTCGGACAGGTCGATGATCCGCAGCGCCAGGTGGGCCAGCCCCACCCCGCCGTCGGCATAGAAGCCGTCGCCGTCCGGCCCGCGATGCCGGATCGCATGGGCCATCCGCGCCAGCACCTCCGGGTCCGCCGGTGCCCCATCCTTATTATAGATGCCCGCGATGCCACACATGGGGGTATTATACCATGTCGGGGGATGGGGGACGATAGCGGCGGAATAAACAGGCGCGTCAACAATAGGCAACCCGCTCCACATGAGACCACTTGGTCTCGGTACCGACTTGTTTACCAGTCTACAACCTGTACTCATCTTTCCTTAGAATGAGATTTCTGCTATAATGATACCGAGGAACAAGTAACGGCGCAAGATTGTTAACCTTTTGTCGCATCATTCATCGTGCGGCCTTACCTGGCAATGCAGAAGGAGTCTTGAATGCGTACCCTCGTCCAGCGACCGCGCCCCTTGCTTATTGTGATCGCCGCCCTGTTGTTCTGCGCCGGTATTGGCGGGGTGGTTGCCACCCCCACCGGCAGCGCCAGCCCACTGCCCCCCGCCTTGGCGCAAAGCAAAGCGACACCCCCCGTGCAGCCGTCTAGCAGCGGACCGGACCAGTTGTGCGGCAATTGGACCTACATTGCTGAAGGTTACCCGACCAACATCGCAGGCAGTGGTGTGGTCGCCGTGGGCAATTACCTGTACAGCTTTGGCGGCGACGACAGCATCCAGACCACCGCTGCTGCCTACCGTTATGATGGTACTACCTGGACGGCCATTGCCCCGCTGCCGGTCCCGTTCTATGACCCTTCCGTCACCACCGACGGATCATACATCTACATCAGCGCAGCTTCGGCCCTGTGGCGGTACGATCCAGGGACGGATACCTACACCACCCTGGCCCCATCCACCTGGGCCGCAACCCCTACCGGGTTCGCCTACCTGGGCGGCAATCTCTATCTGATTGGCGGTGCTACTCCGGCCTCGATTGTGCAGGTCTATAACATTGCGGCGAATAGCTGGTCCAACGGCCCGCCACTCCCGCCAAACACGGGTGGAAGCCGCGCTCTCACATTGGGTGGCTTCATCTACCTCGGGCCGGGCGGCGGGACCGGCACTAAGACCTATCGCTTCGACGGCACCACCTGGGACGATGCCGCCATCGCCGACACCCCG
>JBBSAN010000105.1:0-13005 GCA_038252265.1 Chloroflexia bacterium | reverse complement strand
GTACGATGCCCTGGTGCTGCCCGGCGGGTTCAGCTACGGTGACTACTTGCGCTGCGGGGCCATCGCCCGCTTCGCCCCGGTGATGGACGCCGTGCGCGACTTCGCCGCTGCCGGGGGGCCGGTGCTGGGCATCTGCAACGGCTTCCAAATTTTGACCGAAGCCCACCTGTTGCCCGGCGCACTCTTGCGGAACGCCGAATTGAGCTTTGCCTGTCAGTGGGTGCATGTGCGGGTCGAAGCGGGCGGGCGGGCCACGCCGTTCCTTCAGGGGGTCGCCCCCGGCACCGTCTGGCGGCTGCCGATTGCCCACGGCGAGGGCTGCTACTACGCCGACCCGGCCACGCTTCAGGAGATTGAGGCGAGCCGCCAGATCGTTCTGCGCTACTGCGCGCCCGACGGCACCCTCGCGCCGGAGGCCAACCCCAACGGCTCCACCGCCGCCATCGCGGGCGTCTGCAACGCAGCGGGCAACGTGCTGGGCCTGATGCCGCACCCCGAACGAGCGGGCGAGGCACTAATCGGGGGCGCGGATGGGCGGCACCTGTTCGCCGCGCTGATCGCGGCGCTGAGGAACGGCGTGCCGTTCAACCAAGCGGTCGTCAGCGTATGAGCCGGCAGGCTGCGCTGCTGTTGATCGCCGTGGGTTTGGGGATAGGCACTTATGCCTACGAGAGTGGAATGGCCTTTGGTATTGTACAGCGCGGCCTAGCCGTCAGCGGCCTGGATGGCAATCCGTCCGATCTATACCCACGGTGGATCGGCACCTACGCTCTGCTATGGCAAGGTCGCGACCCCTATAGCGCCGTCGTGACCCGCGACATCCAGATCGGCTACTATGGCCGCGCACTGCTCTCCACCGATCCTGTTCATGATGAGCAAGGATTCGCGTATCCGCTACATGTCATCTTTGTTGTCGCGCCGTTGACCCTGCTCCCCTGGCCGGTTGTGTACAGTGTGGTCGCTCCGGCTTTGGAAGTGCTGCTGATCGGGGGGAGCAGCCTGGTATGGGCATCGCTCTTGTGGGGGCCGCTCACCCGCGGGCAGGCCTGGCTGATTGGAATACTGACCCTGAGCTGGTGGCCTGTCCAACAGGCGGTCAGTATCCGGCAACTGGCCGTGGTTGTGCTGGGGGCCTTCGTGGGGGCAGTATGGTGCCTGAACCAGGGGGCGCGGCAGTCAGAAAAGGGCCGGGCCACCCGATGGTACATCGGTGCGGGGGTACTGCTTGCGCTAACGACCATCAAGCCCCAGTTGGCGGCCTTACCCACGGCAGGGCTGCTCGTCTGGGCCGCAATGCACTGGCGGACGCGACGCGGACTGATTGAAGGCTTTGCCCTTGCCTTAGCAGTGCTGCTCAGCGGGGCGTTTGCACTGCTGCCAGGGTGGCCCGGTGCATGGGCTGCCGCGCTGGCCTCCTACAACACCTACACTGCGGCTTACCAGTTGCTGATCCAGGCGCTATCTCCGGTAGGCTGGGTGCTCCTGGCCGGGCTGCTGGGCGGCGTCGCCCTGGCCTTGTGGAGCCGCAGCCATGCGGCCACGTTCGCCGGTGCCGGTCCGCGCTGGGCACTGGCAGTGAGCCTGGCCGTGGGCGCTTTTCTGGTCCCATCATGGGCGCCCTACAACCAAATATTGATGATCCCCGGCGCACTGCTGTTGCTGGCCGAGTACACATCTCATCCACAGCGGCGCGGTGGGGCCAGCGTGTTGTACGCTCTGGCAGCAGGCATCGTCCTGGTGCACTGGCTACTCACGGCGGGGGCGGGCTGGCTCTGGCTGGCTGGCCTGGTTAATCCCGGTAACGAGACCACGATCTGGCTGATCCCGCGGGTGGTGAGTCTGGCTGTACCGGTGGTGCTGTTGGCAGCGCTGATTCCTGCGGGCTGGGGCGCAACCGCGCAACACGACAGAGAGTTCGTTTGATGAGTGCTAAAGCAGGGTGGGCTGTACGGATTGGGCACCATGAGCGTCGCGGACTACCCCTGGTGGCGCTGCTGTGTGGCCTGGCGATGATGGGCTACATCACGCAGATTGTCATCCCTCATCAAATCGTCACCTCGCAAGCGGCGCACCGCCCTCGTGGCAACCTGTCCGACCTCTATCCCCGCTGGCTGGGCACCCGCGAACTGCTGGCCCACGGGCGCAACCCCTACAGCGCCGAGGTGACCCGCGACATCCAGCTCGGCTATTATGGCGTCGCGCTCACCCCCGACAGCCCGATTCAGGATCAACAGGGCTTCGCCTACCCGCTCTATGTCGTCTTTCTGCTGGCCCCGCTGACCCTGTTCCCCTTCGCTGTCGTCCAACCGATCTTCGGTTGGACGTTGCTGATCCTGACCGCGCTGAGCGTGCCGCTGTGGCTGCGCGCCATCGGGTGGTCCCCGCCGCGCCCGGTGGTCCTGGCCGCCGCCCTCCTCGCCGCCGGAAGCTGGCCCGCCCTCCAGGGCTGGGCGCTGGAGCAGTTGACCCTCCTCGTCGCCGTCCTCCTCGCCGCCGCGTGCGCCTGTTTGGCGGGGGGGTCGGGGGTCGGGGGTCAGGGGAGGGGGGTCGGTGACGAGGCGGGGGTTGGGGGTTGGGGGTTGGGGGTTGGTGACGGACGAGGGGGCGAAATTGCCACGCAATCCGCACGAGATCCCGGCTCCAAAATCCAAAATCCAAAATCCAAAATCACCCGTCCGCAATCCGCAATCCGCAATCCGCACTTGCTGGCCGGGGTGCTGCTCGCCGTCGCCACGATCAAGCCGCAGGTGACGGCGTTGCTGGTGGTCGGGGTGGCACTGTGGGTCGCGGGGAACTGGCGGGCACGGCAGGGGGTGGCCTGGGGCTTTCTCGGCACGATGGCGGTCCTGGCGGGGGGATCGTTCCTGCTGCTGCCGGGCTGGCTGGGCGACTTCCGCGACGCGCTGGTCGCCTACCAGCAGTACACCGACGGCCATTCGCTCCTCTGGATCTTCACCACGGCCCTGCTGGAACGCGGGCTCCCGGCCACGGTCGAGCCGGTGACGATTGGGCTGGCCGTGGCGCTGGTCGGCCTCGCGCTGGTGGTCTGGTGGCGGGCGCGGCGGGCCGAGGCGGGCACGTTCCCGTTCGCCCGCGCCGTGGCCCTCACTCTGGCGATCACGCTGCTGATCATCCCCACCTGGGCACCTTATAACCAGCCGGTGCTCCTCCCGGCCATCCTGTTGCTGCTCCAGTATCGGGCGGCCTTGTGGGCTGCCGGGCGACGCTGGGTGCGCTGGGTCTGGGTGGCCGCGGCGGGGATCATCGGCTGGCCCTGGCTGGCGGCGGGCGCATTACTGCTGGCGCTGCCCTTCGCGGGCGGGAGCTGCTGCGACAGCGCGGTCTACCGCCTCGATGTGCTGCCGCTGATCACCAGCCCGTTCACCCCCCTGGCGGTGCTGCTGGCCCTGGCCGGACTGTGGGAGCGCGGGCAGGCAGGCGAGGGGGTAGGCGCATGAGCCAGGCCGGAGCGGTGGGACGCGGCCTCTTCCAGGCCCCCAGCCTGGGCGGGTTTTTGCGCGTGCTGCCGCCGGGGCTGGGGATCAGCCTCTTGCTGCTGCAAACCGTCGGCCTGAGCCGCGCCCTCGGTGATGCCCCGTTCAGCACCTACATCCGCAGCCACACCGACTATCCCGCCTTCTTGACCGGGGCGCGGCTGGTGGCCGCCGGGCACGCCGCCAGCCTCTACGACATCGCCGCCCAGGAGCCGGTGCAGCGTGCTATCGTCGGCGACACCCTGTTCAACGAGCGGGGGCTGCTGCCCTACAATCACCTGCCGTTCCTGGCCCTCGCCCTGGCTCCGTTCGCCGATCAACCCCTGGAAACCAGCTATGCCGTCTGGATGATCGCCACGCTCCTGGCCCTGGCCGGGGCGCTGGCCGTCCTGACCGGCGAACTGCTGGCCTACAGCCCGGGCCGCTCCTGGCGGCAGGTCGAAGTGATCTGGGCCGCGCTGGGGCTGTGGGGGCTGGCGCTGGGTTTCTTCCCGCTGTTCAACAGCCTGCTGGCGGCGCAGGTCACGGCCTGGGTGCTGTTGAGCCTTGCCATCACCCTGCGTGCCTTCCGCACCGGCCACGAAGGCTGGGCAGGCGTGGCCCTGGCGGGCGGGCTGCTCAAACCCCAGCTGATCCTCGTGCCCTTGCTGGTCTTGCTGGTCATGCGCCGCTGGCGGGCGCTGGCCGGTTTCGGCGCGGTGGCCGGGGTGGGCGGGATCGTGTCCGTGCTGGCGCTAGGGGGCGTGGGCTGGGTGCCCACCTACCTGCAACTGCTGACCCAGGTCGCCGGGGCCAACGGCACGGGGACGATCCAACCCCTGCTGATGGGCAACTGGCGTGGCTTCCTCGGCCTGATCGCCTTCCACTTCGACCCGGCAGGCGCCCCCGGTGGGGCGGCTCCGTGGGCCTTGCCGCTGGCGCTGGGCCTGGGGGCGATCTATGTGCTGGTGCTGGTGGCCGCCTGGCTGCGGGGCGGCTGGCACCCGACCCCCGCCGGAACCCGCGCCTGGGATGTGCGCTGGGCCGCCACGATCCTGACCGCGCTGCTGACCAGCCCGCACCTGCCGCCCTACGAACTGGCCTTGATGCTCTTGCCCGGCGTGCTGCTCTGGCGGGCGCTGCGGAGTGGGGGTTGGGGTGGATTAGTCATTCTCCCTCTCCCGGAGGGAGAGGGGGCTAGATCAGTTCCTTTGCGGGCGAATGATCAAGCCCCCCGCCTGCCGTATGCCGGGTGGCGGATGCCGCTGTTGATGATCGGCTATGCGGCGGGCACGCTGGCGCTGCTGCTGATCCTGGGCGGCGTAAGCTGGATCAATGTGGGCGGGCTGGCGATGATCGTCGGCGTGCCCTTGCTGCTGGGGCTGGCCGACCGGCTGGATCGCGCCGCCCCCGCCCCGGCGAGGGCCACCCCATGACCACCCAGGCCGCGCCCGCCGTGATCCCGACAGCGCGCCCCACCCTGCCCCAACTGGTCGGGCTGGCGGTGGTGTTGCTCTGGGGGCTGGTTGTGGGCCTGGGCACGGCCCCCTGGTGGGGCGGCTGGGTGCGCGAGGCGACGGTGCCCCCGGCACAGGCCACGCTGTACAACTACAACGACTTCGCCGAAGAGATCGCCGCTGCCAGCCTGATCCCCTCCGCTGACCGCCCGCACCTCTACAGCATCAGCACGCAACTGGCCCGCCAGCAGGCGATCTGGGGGCCGCGCTACCCCACGGGCCAACCGCTGCCGTTCGCCCTGGTGCCGTGGGCGGCGTTCCTGCTGGTGCCGTTCCTGCTGGTGCCCCACGCGGTCGCCTTCCTGGCCTTCTCCGCGCTCAGCGCCCTGGTCGCCGGGGCCACCTTCCTCGCGCTGGCCCGCTGGGCGCGGCTGCCGCCGGTGGTCGCCGCGACGTTTGTGCTGGCGGGGCTGGCCTCGTTCCCGCTCTTGCGCACCTTGCAACTGGGGCAATTCTCGGCCCTGGCCTTCGCGGCGGCCACCGGGAGCCTGCTCCTGCTCTGGCGGGGCGCAGACACCGGAGCCGGGCTGGCCCTGGCGGCGGCCACGCTCAAGCCGCACCTGTTCGTCCTGTTGCCCCTGGCCCTGGTGGCCGAGCGCCGCTGGCGCACTATCGCGGCGGCGGTGGCCGGGGTCGTCGCGCTGATCGGGCTGAGTATGGTCGTCATCGGCCCCAACGTGGTGGGCGATTATGTCACCCTCCTGCGCGACTTCAGCTTCTCCGAATCGGTCGAGCAGATGCAGAACTGGCGCGGCCTGTTCGAGAGCACCCTCGGCCTGACCGGCCCCTTGTTGACCGGCCTCATGGCCCTCTCGCTGGCCGCTATGACCGCCCTCGTCGCCTGGGTCTGGTGGCCCTTCTGGACCAAACAGCCCACGGCAACGAATATTCCGCACTCCGCACTTCGCACTCCGCACTCGGAAGATTTGCGTTGGGCGATCACGATCATCGCCTCGCTCCTGTTCAGCCCGCACTTTCACTTCAACGACATGCTGCTCTGGGCCATCCCGGCGGCGATCATCCTGCGTCGCCTCTATGCCCCCCCGCCCGGTGGCACGTTCACTCCGCGCGAGCGGACGGTGGCGTTCATCTTGCTCTGGCTGGCCTATATCGTGCCCACCGTCTCCTTCTTCGCCCAGGCCCTGCGCCCCGGCCTCTGGTTCGCCCTCCTCGTCCTCGCCCTCCTGATCGCCCGCCTGCGCGGGGAGACGGGTGACGAGTGGTTAGGGGTTGGGGGTTAGGGGTTGGGGGTTAGTAACGAGTACTGAGTGCTGAGTGGTCAGTAATTCCACCACTATTACGCAATACGCAATACGCAATACGCATCACGTTTCACGTTTCACGTTTCACGTTTCACGCATCACCCCACCATGATTGACAACGTCAACGAACCCGCCCCACCCCCCAATCCGTTCGCGCAAGCCCCCACCCCGATCCAGAGCACCGGCTTCGGGGCGGGCTGGGGGGCGCGCGCCGGGATGGTGGTCTGCCTGGCCCTGCTAGCGCTCTATGGGGTGCTGTGGGGCAATGCGGTGCAGAACAGCGGCGGCCCCGAGGCCTATGTCCGCCAGACCGACTTCCGCGCCGCGCTCACCGCAGGCACCCTGATCAGCGACGGGCAGGGACCGCGACTCTATACCCTGGCCGCCCAGCAGGACGCCGAAAACATCGTCGTCGGCGGCTATGAGGTCGGCGGCATGATCCCCTACGCCCAGCCGCCCTACTGGGCGATCTTGCTGGCCCCGTTCCTCCACGCCGGGCTGGCGGTCCAGGTCGTGTTCACCGTCTGGACGTTGATCAGCGCCGCCGCTGCCGGGTTGAGCCTGGGGTTGATGGCGGCAGGCTGGCCCACGGCGCGCAACCCAAGCTGGCTGCTCATGCTGGCCGCGACCTCGTTCTTCCCGCTGATCACCGCGCTGATGATCGGCCAGAGCACTGCCCTGACCCTGCTGGCCCTGGCCGGCGCGTCCGCCGCGCTGAAATATGATCGCGACGAACTGGCCGGGGGGGTGCTGGCGCTGGCGCTGGTGCAACCCACCCTCCTGCCGGTGATCCTGATCGGGCTGATCCTGGGGCGGCGCTGGCGGGTGCTGGCCGGGTTCGCGGTGGCGGCGGTCGGGCTGATCGTGATCGTCATGCCGATCCTGGGCGTCACCTGGCCGCTGGAGTACATTGCCTTCGCCGTCGATCCCAGTCATTGGGTGCTGGGGCGCAGTCCCGGCGGCATGGGACCGCAAACCTGGCGTGCCCTGTTCACCGATCTCCTGGGCGCGGATGTGGCCCCGGTCGGCCTGATCGTCACCGCCCTGGCGACGGTCGGACTGCTGGTCGTCACCTGGCGGGGGAGCGGCGCAAGCGGGGACGACACCGGCACCCTAGCCTGGGACCGCGCCTGGGCGCTCACCGTGCTGCTGGCGCTGCCCACCGATCCGGTCCTGGGGCCGACCGGCCTGGCCCTGGCGCTGGTCCCCGGTTGGATCCTCGCCAGCCACATCGCCAACGACCTGCTCCCCCGCCCCCAGGCCCGCCTCTGGAGCGCCCTCCTGCTCGGCGGCTACTTCGTCACCACGCCACTCGTCACCTTGCTTGAGTTGCTCCCGCCCTATACCCCACTGCTCTGGCTGATCGCCCTGGCCCTCCTCCTCGCCTGGCAAAACCGGCCCGCCGCCGTCCTTCCCTTGGAGCCGGTGCTGGAAGCGTGAAACGTGAAACGTGAAACGTGATGCGTGATGCGTGATGCGTGATGCGTGATGCGTGATGCGTGATGCGTGACGAGTATTGCGTATTGCGTGAGTTCGGCTAATAAGCTCTGATCCCTGACCCCTGATCCCTGATCCCCTCTTCACGCATCACGTTTCACGTTTCGCGTTTCACGCCGCCCGCCGCACCGCCCGCCAGGCCACTGCCGCGCCACCGGTCGTGATCGCGATCCCGGCCAGCACCAGCAGCAGGCCCAGGATCGCCTGCGGTCCCACATCCTCGCCTAGCAGGAGCGCCCCATAGATCAAGGCGGTAACCGGCAAGAGGTAGGTCACCAGGAGAGTGCGTGTCGCCCCCACCGTGGCGAGGAGGTGAAAATAGAGCACGTAGGCCAGCGCTGTGCCGCCCAGGCCCAGGGCCAGCAGCGACAGAATCACTTCGGGCGGCGGCACATGGGTGATCGGGGCGACGGCCAGCGCCGGCGGGATCAGGATCAGCGCCGCCGCCACGTTCTGCCCCAGCGCCGGGACCAGCGTGGGCAGCCCGGCAAAGGCCCGCCGCGCATACAGCCCGGCCACGGCGTAGGTTGCCGCTGCCACCAGCACCGCCCCGTGCCCCAGCCAGCCCATCACCGGATCAATGGCGGTCCCGCTCTGGCGCGAGCCGGTCACCAGCACGGCCACCCCGACGAAGCCGACCAGCACCCCCAGCGCCCGCAGCGGCGGCAGCCGGTCGGCCCCGCCCCGGCTGCCCAGCCCGTAAGCGATCAGCGTGGTGAACAGCGGCGTCGTCGCGTTGAGGATCGCCGCGTCGCCGCTGGAAATGACCGTCTCGCCCCAGGAGATGCACAGGTAAGGGATCACCGCGTTGAGGATCGCCGCCAGGATGAACGGCCCGATCAGCCGTCGCCAGGGGACGGGCGGGGCCGCCGGGTCGGCCTTCGGGCGGCGGCTCAGGGCATAGATCACCACCAACCCCCCGGCCCCCAGCGTCATCCGCCCCGCCACCAGGGTCAACGGCCCCATGTCGCGCAGGATCACCTTGATAAACATAAACGACGCGCCCCAGATGGCCGCCAGCAACAGGAGCGCTGCGAATTCGCGTGGTTTCATCGGTTAGCTTGTCACCTTTGCAAAAATAGAATGGGAGGCCGTTACTGGTACAGTGTAACACAGCCGGGGACCGCCCTGCCGTAGCACCGCATACAAGTCGCGGCACATGCTATAATCATAGGGCAAAGCGGCGGCAGCCGCTATCCGATTCTTGCGCTCAAACTGCCGCCCGCCCGTCGCGCCGTCATACCCAGGCCCGGTGGATAACCCCACTCGTTGGAGCGAACGACCTTATGGATCTACCCATCCCCGCGCCACCGGCCCCCCGCCCGGCCCCCGGCCTGTTCCGACCGGGCTTTGCCGGGCGGCTAGCCCTGGCCGGGTGCGCCGCCGTGGTGCTGGCCTACCTCCTCCTGGCCGGGCTGACCGTGGCAAGCCGGGGCGGGCCAACCGCCTTCGTCGTCACCACCGACCTGATCGGCCCCCTCAGCGGCGCGACTATTCTGGCGGACGGGCATCCCCAATTGCTCTATGACCGTGCGACCCAGACCGCCGCCCAGATGCGGATCTTGCGCGAGGGGCAGCAGGGCCAGACCCACCTGCTGCCGTTTATCCACCCCCCGTTTGAAGCCATCCTGATCGCACCGCTCCTGGCGGCGGGCCTCTCGTATGTGACCGTTTTCGGGATCTGGACGGGGCTGGCCCTCCTCGCCATCGGTGGGAGCCTGGCGGCGTTGCGCCGGGCCTGGCCGCTGGCGGGCCTGAGTGGCTGGCTGGCGGTGGCGGCAGCGCTCAGCTTTTTGCCGCTCTATGCGGGCCTGTTGCTCGGCCAGACGGCAGCCTTCGTCCTGCTGGGGTGGGCGTTGGGCAGCGCGGCCCTGCGCCGGGGGTACGATGGGTGGGCGGGAGTGGGCTTTGCCCTGGCCGTCGTCAAGCCCCAGCTCCTGCCCGGCCTTCTGCTCGCCTTACTGATCATGCGCCGGTGGCGGGTGCTGGCGGCCTGGGCGGTGACCGTAGGGGGAATCGTGGCGGTGACGCTGCCGATTCTCGGCCTGGACTGGCCGATCCACTACCTGCGGCTGACCCTCAGCGTCGGGGGCTACCCCCCCGATCCAGTGCTGAACCCGACGACGATGCAGAACTGGCGCGGCCTGCTCACCCGGCTATTCGGAGATACCGCACTCACCAACAATCTCGCCCTGGTCGCCGCCGCCCTGACGCTGGGGGTGATCGCCTGGATCTGGATCGGGGCGGGGCGACAAGCCTGGACCCCCGGCACTCCCGATTGGAACCGGCGCTGGGCGGCCACCCTCTGTGCCGCCCTGCTCAGCACGCCCTACCTGCTGCCCCACGACCTGGCCCTGGTGCTGGTCCCCGCCTGGATCCTGGCCGCCGACGCGCTGGAGCGGGCCGACCGGCGGTTGGCGGCCTGGCTTTGGCTCGGCTGGGCGCTCGGCTTCTTGCTCCTCAGCATGGCGATCCCGATCCCCCCTGCCGTCCCCTGGCTGGTCGGCACGGTGGGCTGGCTGCTCTGGCAGGCGCGCTGGCGGCAGAGTACCCAATTACCACCCACACCTGTATAGGATAACCTTACTTGATGCAAATAAAATCGAAGTCGGAGTAGAATACAGGGGGCGCTATGGCAGTAGGTCCTTGATCAAGGATGATCCCAACCCGGTAATAGGAGTACTGGGGAGAGAACACTTGATTGAAGAAGGCATCAGTGAGGTTGGTTGTACCGGGCGGCAGCACCAACGAGGCGCGTGCGGTCTGGGCTTGCCGCTCCCAAGGGAAGGGGTAGAAAGCGTCATAATTGCGGTCCAGCAAGACTGTATAGAAGACTGTAGTTGAGTTGGGAGTAGAGTTCACGATATCGGCAGAATAGTTAATAGTCCACAGATTGTTCGGCCAATAAAAGCAACTGGTTAATATCTGTGTCACCTTCGCCGCCGGGCTACGAGGCCCCGTGTTAGGCGGTGGATTAGGGTTGGCAGAATGTGAGGACACAGGGATCGCCATCCCTGCTCCTGTAAACAGCAGAATACACAGTATCCCACCGATCAACATCATCTGTCGGGATCTGTCCATAGCTGTCCCTCCTGCACGGTAATAATATAACGCTAGATAACCAGAATAGCCCCGTTTGATTTACTTGTCAATAGAATGACGATTTTTCCCCATACCAATATCATTTAATCTATACAATCTACCTACTAGCAGTACTAGAGCTTGTACGCTTGCTCCTCCCGCCGCAAGACAGATGTGGTATAATAAAAGCAGGTATTTCCAAAAACGTGCCGCCCGTAAAGGAGTCTGATGTCCCCCCCAGCCGACCACACACCCGTGCTTGATTCGCTGCCGCCCCCCGCCGTCCCGCTCACCCAGGTGGGGTTGACCCCCGACGAATACCGCCGCTTTGTCACCCTGCTGGGCCGCGCACCCAACGCGGTCGAACTGGGTATGGCCGGGGCGATGTGGAGCGAACACTGCGGCTACAAGAACTCGCGCCCGCTCCTGCGCCGCTTCCCCACCACGGGCCCCCGCGTCCTTCAGGGGCCGGGCGAGAATGCCGGGGCGGTGGATATCGGTGGTGGGCTGGCCGTCGTCTTCAAGATCGAGAGCCACAACCACCCCAGCGCGGTCGAGCCGGTCGAGGGCGCGGCGACAGGAGTGGGGGGCATCGTGCGCGACGTGTTCACGATGGGGGCGCGGCCCGTCGCCCTGCTGAACTCGCTGCGCTTCGGCCCGCTGACCGAAGCGCGCAACCGCTACCTGTTCGGCGGCGTGGTGGCGGGCATCGGGCGCTACGGCAACTGCATCGGCGTGCCTACCGTCGGCGGCGAGATCTATTTCGACCCCTCTTACAGCGGCAACCCCCTGGTCAACGCGATGTGCGTCGGCCTGATCCGCGCCGACGATCTGATGCGTGCCCGCGCCGAGGGGGTCGGCAACCCCGTGCTGCTGGTCGGGGCCGACACCGGACGCGACGGCCTGGGCGGGGCGACCTTCGCCAGCGACACGCTGGGGGCCGAGAACGAGGCCAAGCGCCCGGCAGTGCAGGTCGGCAACCCTTTCCTCGAAAAGCTGCTGATCGAAGCCTGCCTGGAACTGCTGGCGACCGGCATCGTCGTCGCCATGCAAGACCTGGGCGCGGCGGGGCTGACCTCGTCCACCGTTGAGCTGGCCGGGCACGGCGGCGCGGGCATCCGCATTGACGTGGCCCACGTCCCCCGCCGCGAACGGGGCATGACCCCCTACGAAATCATGCTCAGCGAGAGCCAGGAACGGATGCTGGTCGTCGTCCAGCGTGGCACCGAGGCGCAGGCGCAGGCGATCTTCGACAAGTGGGGCCTCCATTTCAGCGTCATCGGGGAAGTGACCGACACCGAGCAGGTCGAGATTTTCGACGGGGCCGAGCGGGTGGTGGACGTGCCCGCCCGCATTTTTATTGACGAGTGCCCCGTCTACGAGCGGCAAGGCACCCTCACCCCCGCCCTCCAGGCTCGTCAGAATCCCGATTGGGCGGCGTTGCTCCCGCCCGAAGCCGCCCAGCCCGATTTGGGCGACACGCTCCTGCGCCTGCTGGCCGCGCCCAACATCGCCAGCAAAGCCCGCGTCTACCGCACCTACGACCACACGATTATGTCCAATACCGTGATCGCGCCAGGCGAGGGTGACGCCGCCGTGATCCGCATCAAAGGCACCCGGCGCGGGCTGGCCCTGACCACCGACTGCAACAGTCGCTGGTGCGATCTCGACCCGTATACGGGCGGCGCGGCGGCAGTGGCCGAGGCGGCGCGCAACCTTGTCTGCGTGGGGGCCGAACCGCTGGCGGTCACCGACTGCCTCAACTTCGGCAACCCCGAACGCCCGGCCATCTTCTACCAGATGGAACGCTGCGTGGCCGGGATGATCGATGCCTGCACCGCGCTCCAAACTCCCGTCGTCAGCGGCAATGTCAGCCTCTACAATGAAACCGAGGGCCTGCCCATCCTCCCCACCCCCGTCGTCGGCATGGTCGGCCTCCTCGAAGATGTCGAACAGCGCGTCGGCCTCGCCTGGCCTGACGGGGCGACTCTGCTCCTGCTCCACCCCGGCACCACCCCTACCGCCGGGGCCGAGAGTGCCACATGGCTCGGGGCCAGCGAATACCTCGCTACCATCCACGGGGCCGCACTGGGCCGCCCCCCGGCCATCGATCTCGATGCCGAACGGCGGGTGCAGGCCGTGGCCCTGACCGCCATTCGCGCCGGGCACGTCCAG
>JBBSAN010000104.1:0-13031 GCA_038252265.1 Chloroflexia bacterium | reverse complement strand
TGCTGCTGGCGGTGTCGGTGGGGGCGTCGGTGCTGACGCTGATCCTGCGGAGTAGCGGGGCCAACAGCGTACTCGTGTTCGGGGTGTCGGCGGTGGCCCTGGCGGCACTGGCGGCGCTGGTGGGCGAGGGCACCGACCAGTTGGGGCACCGGCTGGGGTCGGGGGCGACGGGGGTGTTGCAGTCGGCGCTGGGCAACCTGCCCGAACTGTTCATCTCGATTTTCGCCCTGCAAGCCGGGCTGGTCGTCGTGGTCCAGGCGGCGCTGATCGGCTCGATCCTGGCGAACAGCCTGCTCGTGCTGGGGCTGGCCTTTTTCTTCGGCGGGCGCAAGCACGGGGTCCAGAAGTTTGGCACCCAGCAAACACGGATGATCTCGACCCTGCTGGTGCTCAGTGTGGCCGCGCTGGCGATCCCGACCCTGGCGACCGCGCCCGGTGCGCCGGATGCGGGCCACGCGAGCGATCTGAGCCTGATCGTGGCCGTGGTGCTGCTGATCGTCTTCGCGGCCAGCATCCCCTTCTCGTTGCAAGGCGGAGAGGGGGCCAGCGCCGGGGAGCAGGAACCGGTGGAGAACCTCTGGCCGATGCCGCTGGCGCTGGGGATGCTGGGGCTGGCGGCGCTGGCGGCGGCGTTCGTCTCCGACTGGTTTGTCGAGGCACTGAAACCGGCGATGGGCACGCTGGGCATGTCTGAGGCGTTCGCCGGGCTGGTCGTGGTGGCGATTGCCGGGAACGCGGTGGAGAACGTGGTCGGGGTGCAAATGGCGCTGCGGAACAAGCCCGACCTGGCGATCAGCCTGATCCTCAACAGCAGCCTCCAGGTGGCCCTGGCGCTGATCCCGGCGCTGGTGATCATCAGCATGTTCCTGGGCGGCGCGGCGTTGACCCTGGTCGTGTCGCCGCTGCTCATTACCGCGCTGGCGCTCACCGCGCTGCTGACCGCGTTTATCGTCTATGACGGCGAATCGAACTGGCTGGAGGGGCTGGCGCTGATCGGTCTCTACGTTATTATCGCGGCGAGCCTGTGGTGGGGACCGCCGGTCGCGCCCTAGGGGATCTTAATGGCCCGCCCCGAGACTCCCCGCCGCCCCGCGTCCTGGATCTGGTTGCTCACCCTGTTCACGGCGGCAACGTTCATCCTGGACATGTTCGGGAGCCAGATGCAGGCGTTCACCCCCCTCTATTTGCCGCACCTGGGGATCGCGCCCGACGACGTGAAGGGGTGGACGGGGGTCATTGTGGCGATTTCCAGCGGGATCGGGCTGCCGTTCCTGCCGTTTTGGGGCGCGCTGGCCGACCGCTACAGCCGCCAGCCGCTGATCGTGCGCGCGTTCGTTGCCTACCTGATCGCCGGAACGCTGGCCCTGCTGGCGGGCAATATCTGGCTCTTTGTGCTGGCCCGGGCGGTGATGAGCCTCGCCCTCGGCATCAGCGGGCTGATGCTGACGACCCTGGCCGAGCGGACGCCGCCGCGGCGTATCGGCCTGGCCTTCTCGATCCTGAACGGGGCGGGGCCGCTGGGCGTATCCCTCGGCCCGCTGCTCGGCGGCCCGATTGTGGACGCCTGGGGCTTCCCGGCCCTGCTGGCGCTCGACATCGCGCTGCTGCTCGGCGCGATCCTGGCGCTGATCTTCGGCTACCGCGACACCTTTGTCGGCACGAATCGGGGGTCCATCGGGCGCATGGCCTGGGACTCGGTGACCATTATCGCGCGTTCGCCCCGCCTGCGGACGCTCTTTCCGGCGCTCTTCTTGCTCTTCATCGGCGCGGTGCTGGTCACTGTCTACCTGCCGCTGGTGGTCGGCGCGCTGTACCACGGGTCGGACCTGGGCACGGTGATCGGGCTGGTGCTGGGCGCGGGCGGGCTGACGACGCTCATTCTTAGCCCGCTGCTGGGGGTGCTGGCCGACCGGGTGGGGCACTGGCGGATGTTGTTCGCCGGGGCGCTGGTGACGCTGGTGCTCTGGCCGCTGCCGTTCTTCACCCGCGATCTGGTCGTGTTCACCGTGCTGTGGGCGGCGATCAGCGGCGTCGGGGCGGCGGTCTTTTCGCTGTCGTTCAGCGTACTCTCGCAGTCGATTGACGCCGACGTGCGTGGGCGGGTGATGACCTTTGCCTACCTGCCGGTGATCCTGGGCAGCACGGTTGGCCCGGCGATAGGCAGCGTCGTCACTCAAGGCAGCATCTTCGCCGTGTTCCCCACCGCCGCCGTGCTGACCGCGCTGGGCATCGGCGCGCTGGTCCTGGCCCACCGCCAGGCAGCGCGCCCGGCGAATGCGGCGGCGGCATGAAGGCTGAGTGCTGAGTGCTGAGTGCTGAGTGCTGAGTGCTGAGTGCTGAGTGCTGAGTGCTGAGTGCTGAGTGCTGAGTGCTGAGTGCTGAGTGCTGAGGGATCAGGCTTACGCATCACGCATCACGCATCACGCATCACGCATCACGCATCACGCATCACGCATCACGCATCACGCAAGACAGGAGTAACCGTGGATCAGGAGACACACTATACCATCGCCGTCGTCGGGCTGGGCAAGATCGGGCTGCCGCTGGCGGCGCAGTTTGCCGGGCGGGGGCAACGGGTCATCGGCTGCGACATTAATCCGGCGGTGGTGGCGGCGGTCCAGGCGGGCCAGTGCCCGATTGTCGAGGAGCCGGGGCTGGAAGAGCGGGTCGCCGCCACGGTCCAGGCCGGGCGGCTCACCGCGACGACCGACACGACGGCGGGAGTGCAGCAGAGCAACGTCGTGGTCATCATCGTGCCGCTGATGGTGGACGAGGCCCACGGGGTGGACTATAGCATCGTGGACTCGGCCACGCAGGCGGCGGCAGCGGGTTTGCAGCCGGGCACCCTGGTCCTCTACGAGACGACATTGCCGGTAGGCACCACGCGGGAGCGGTTGGGGGCATTACTGGAAGCCGGGTCGGGCCTGACAATGGGCCGCGACTTCCATCTGGCCTTCAGCCCGGAGCGGGTCTACAGCGGGCGCATCTTCCACGACCTGGCGACCTACCCGAAAGTGGTTGGCGGGATCGATCCGGCCAGCACAGCGGCGGCGGTGGCGTTCTATACGGCGGTGCTGGACGGCGCGGTGGTGCTGGCCGTGCGCGACACCGAGACGGCGGAACTGGTCAAGCTGCTGGAAACGACCTATCGGGACGTGAACATCGCCCTCGCCAGCGAGTTCGCCCGCTACGCCGCCGGACGCGGTTTGCCGGTGGACGAGGCCATCGCCGCCGCCAACACCCAGCCCTACTCGCATATCCATCGCCCCGGCATCGGCGTGGGCGGGCACTGCATCCCGGTCTATCCCTACTTCCTGATCACCGACGACGCGCCGGGCGACCTGACCCTGCCCCGCGCCGCCCGGCAGGCCAACGATGCGATGGTGCCGTGGGCGCTGGCCCGGCTGGCGACGGCGCTGGGCGGGTTGGCCGGACACACGATCCTCATTCTGGGCTATAGCTACCGCGAGAATGTGAAAGAGACCGCCTTCACCGCCGCCAAACCGCTGATCCGCGAACTCCAGGCGGCGGGGGCGACCGCCCTGCTCTGCGACCCACTCTACACCCCCGCCGAACTGGCCGCCAGCACAGCCACCCCGGCGGACCTGGCCGACTTGCCCCCGGTGGATGGCGTGGTCGTGCAGGCCTATCACCACCACTTCCAGGTGCTCGACTGGGCGCGACTGGCGGCGCAGGGCTGCCGGGTGATCTTCGATGGGCGGAACGTGCTGGACCCCGCCACGCAGGCGACGATCCGGGCGGCGGGCATGGCCTACCTCGGCATCGGGCGCTGACGACGATTCACCACGGAGACACGGAGGGCACGGAGATCGTCTCTGTGTTCTCCGTGTCTCCGTGGTGAATTTTTGGTAAACTTACGTGATGCGAATTCTTCATGCCCCTACGAATATTGCCGGGATCGCCGGGCTGCTGGCCCAGGCCGAGCGCGACCTGGGCTACGACGCGACCTCGATTGAGTATATCTCACGGCGGATGGCCTTCAGCACCGATGCCAGCTTGCACCTGGAGGCGCAGCGCGGGCCGCTCCGCAAGGGGGTGACGGTGGGGCGCTATGCGTTGGGAGCGCTGCGGCAGTATGACGTGTTCCACTTCTATTTCGGCAACACGCTCTTCCCCTGGCCGTTCCCCGACCTGCCGCTGCTGCGGGCGCTGGGCAAGCGGATCATCTTCCATTTCTGCGGCTGCGACGTGCGGAACCGGGCGCGCAACCTGGCCGAGTACACGCTCAGCGGGTGCCACGAATGTGTCTCGCTGGTCTGCCTGGGCAAGCGCCGCCCGCCGCTGCACTTTGCCGACGCGGTGTTCGTCTCCACCCCCGATCTGCTGCCCGACGTGCCGGGGGCGGTGCTGATCCCCGGCCCGGTGGACCTGGACCGCTGGAGATCGCTGCCGCCCCGCACCACCCCGCCGACCCCCGCCGACCCCCTCCGCATCCTCCATGCCCCGACCGACCGGGAGATCAAGGGCACGCGCTATGTGCTGGACGCCGTGGAGCGGCTGAAGGCGGCGGGCTACCCGGTCGCGTTGCAGGTGCTGGAAGGCATCCCCTATGCCGAGGTGCCCGCTTTTGTCGCCGGGGCCGATATCGTGGTGGACCAGTTGATGATCGGGGCCTATGGCACCTTCTCGGTCGAGGCGATGGCGACCGGACGCCCGGTGGTCTGCCGCATCCGCGACGATCTGCGCGTCCATTACCCGCCTGATCTGCCCGTCCTTAGCGCCGATCCGGCCTCGATCTACACCGTGCTGGAACGGCTGGTGCGCGACCCTACCGAACGCGCGCGGCTGGGGCAGGCTGGGGTGACCTATGCCCGCGAGGTCCACGAGATGCACCGGGTCGCCGCACAGGTCGTGCCCTATTATGCCCTCCCGGCGCGTGACGCAACTCCCCTCCAGGCCGGGCGGTAAGCCCATTGTGCTCTGATTTGCTGACCACGCAAGGCTCTTGCAAAATCGAATCCTGTCATCCTGAGCGCAGCGAAGGTGGGCTTGGAGATCAGAGGTACACAAGGGTATGCACGGATCTTCCCCAGCGATCAGGCAGCCCCGGCAAGATCCTTCGCTGCGCTCAGGATGACAGGGTGGGGGTCGGCCTGCACCAGCCGCACTAGTCGCCGCCCTGATTATCTGACCACATATTGCTATTGCCTGCGTCCCGGTGGTATAATTAAGGTGGAGGGTTGGATCCATGACAGCGCATACAAAGAACGGCAACGGCGGCACCCCGCAGTGGCATACCGACGAAATGGAGCAGCAATTGCTTCAGCAGCTCGGTAAGGACCATATGAGCGTGGACACGATCAAGTATCTGGTCGCTGCCGGAGGCAAGAGCCGCGTCCTCCCGCTCCTGGGCCAGATTGCCCTGGGCGAACTCGATGGAACCACCTGCTACCAGCGCAGCAACGCGATCTATGTGCTGGGGATGGTGAAGGACCCGGCAGCGGTGCCCTACCTGACCGCCCTGCTCGGGCACACCGATGTCGATCTGCAAATCCTGGCGGTGCGCGCCCTGGGTCGTATCGGCGGCGATCAGGCGCTAGAACCGGTGCGGCGCCTCTATAACGGGCCGCGCCGGGGAGCCGAGCCTGGATCAACCGGCTCCGCCAAGCGGGTCCTGGCCGATAGCCTGGCCGAGGCGCTCAGCAGCCCGGTCCCCCCCGCCCTGGCCCTCGAAATGCGCGATGTGCTCCAACCCGCGCCCGTGCCCGCCAAGCCCCATTATGCCCGCAAGGCACCTCCGCCCGCGACCTCCGTGATCCCCGATCCCACCCAGGCCGCGTTCCGCAGCCGCAGCCACTCCTAGAACCCGATCAGGTAGCCGCCTCTACAGAGACAGTCATCCTGAGCGCAGCGAAGGATCTTCTGGCCCGTCTATAGTCGCGCCTATTCGCCCCGATCTAGCCTGCTATTGGTCGGCCTTACCCCCACAATCTTATCCCCCGGCTGTCATCCTGAACGCAGTGAAGGATGACAGCCGGGGGATACGGGGAGTTTTATTTCACCGTCTCGCCCGCCCGCTCCAGCAACGTCTTCAACTGTTGCACCGTCTGCACTGATTGGCCCTGGTAGTGGTTGTTGGTGAAGACATAGGTGGTCGTCGTCGCGTCGTCCAGCGCGGCGATCTTGGGCACCCACTCTGCCAGCTCTTCGTCGGGATAGCTGTAGCTATAGCGTTCGTAGGCTTCGTCGTGGTGCCACCACTTCTGATAGTTGCGCCCATGAAAGCGCACATAGCCGATCGGGGCGGTGGCGACGGCGATCGGCGGGATCAATCCTTTCATCTGCGGCTCGTCCACGCAGCAGTAGCCCAGGTTGTTGGCCCGCAAGAACGCCATCGTTTCATCGGTGATCCACCCGGCGTTGCGGAACTCGATCACCGTGGGTGTATCACCCATGCGGTCGCGGAAGACCTGGAGATACTCGCGGTTGGCCTCATCGGGCCGGAACGAGTTGGGGAACTGGGCCAGCACGCAGCCGAACTTGCCGTCTTCGATCAGCGGCTGGAGCGCGGCGTTGAACTGGGCGAAAATGGTCGGATCGCCCTCGCGGTCGTGGGTCATCTCTTTGGTCGCTTTGACCGTGAAGACAAAATCGTCGGGCACCTTGCTCGCCATCGCTGCCAGAGTGCGGGCGGTGGGCATCCGGTAATAGGTGTAGTTGATCTCGGTGGTGGTGAGATGCTGGGCGTAGAAGGCCAGCATCGCGTTCTGGGCCGTGCCTTCGGGGTAGAAGTGCCCGATCCAGTCGTCATAACTATAGCCGCTGGTGCCGATGCGGATCATGGCAACCTCCTGGTGGGGGATGGGGGCTAGGGGTTGGGGGTTGGTATTTTGACCGGGGATGGGAAGCAGATTCCGTACCGCGACCAGGGGTCAGGGGTCAGGGGTCGGGGGTCGGGGGTCGGGGGTCGGGGGTCGGGGGTCGGGGGTCGGTGCGCTATAGCTCCTCATCGCTCATCGCTCATCGCTCATTGCTCATTGCTCGTCCCCCCCCGCAAAGCGCGCCACCAGCCAAGGGTTGTGGAGTTGTTGGGCCAGGGCCAGGGCGCGGGCCTGGTGGGTGGCGGCGGCGGGGTCGTCGGCGGCGCGGGCCAGGGCGGCTTGTTCTCCGGCCAGGGTGGCGGCCTCGTAGGGGTCCAGCGCACCGTCGGCGGCGGTGATCAGGCGGGCGGCGGCGGCGGGGAAGTCGCCCAGGTCGCGCAGGATGCCGCCTTCGACCAGATCGCACTGGGGCAGCATGAAGCGGAAGCCGATGGCCTCGAACGCGGCACGGGCACGGTGCACCCCCACCAGCGCCTGGGCCGGGCGGCCCTGTGCCCGCACTACCTGGGCGGCGATCAGGTCGCGGAAGGCTTCCTGGCGTTGGCGCAGGTTCCCCTCCGGCAGCGTCTCGATAATCGCGGAGGCGCGGCCCACCTCGGTCATCGCCGCCGCCAGATCGCCGCGCAGCCGCTGCACGTCGGCCAGCTCACAATGCATCTGGATGCGGGGCGCTTCCTGCCCCTCCTGCGTCTCCACGATTGCCAGGTCACGGCCAAAACTGTCCAGCGCGTCGTCGTGTCGCCCGATCCGGCGGTAGGCCCGCCCCAGCGCCCCATATGAGAACGCCTGCCCGGCCACGTCGCCGGTCTCCTTCTTCAGCGCCAGGCTCTGTTGCAGGACCTGGATCGCGGTCACATCGTCGCCATGCTGGGCATAGGCGTCGCCCATCGTGTTCAGGATCTGGGCCAGCAGGTACTTGTCGGCGTCGCCCACCGTCGCCGCCTCCTTCAGGTAGCCCAGCGCCTCGTCCAGCAACGTCTCGTCACGCCGGTTCATCAGGATGATGGCGAGATACTGGAGCGCCTGAGCCACGGTGAACGGGTTGTTGTGCTTGCGGGCCTCGGCCAGCCCGGCGCGGGCCAGGCGCTCGGCCTCGGCGGGGTCTTTGCGGAACAGGCAATAGCCCAGCGTGATCTGGGCCAGCGCCCGCACCCGGTCATCGGCGCTGTCCACCACGGTCTGCAAGTGGGGCACGGCCTGGTCATAGTGCTGTTCGCCCACCGCCGTGATTATTCCGATCAAGAGCGCGGCCCGGTCGCGGCGCACCTCTCGCCGGGCGGTCAGCGCGGCGTCGGCGGTCGCCTCCAGCCGCTCGTAGTCGGCCAGGGCGTGATCGAGGTCGCGCTTGGCCGGGGCACAATCGCCCATCCGGTAGCGGGTCCAGCCCAGCAGATAGTCGATCTCGCCCAGGGTGTCGAAATCGCGCAGGGTATCGTAGATGATCCGCGCTTTTTCGAGCTGTTGCTGGGCGGGCGTGTTCATGTTCTGGTCGTTGAAGGCCAGCCCGGCCTGGAGGTAATAGCGCCCGGCCCGCGCCTGTTCGCCCGCGGCGGCATAGTGCGCCGCCACCAGGGGGATGATCCCCAGCGGCATCGTGTCGCCGTAGGTCGCCTCTAACGCCTGCGCGCAGTTGAGATGGTCCACAATCAGCAGGTCGGGGTCCAGCTCGCCGACCACGGCCTCAAAGGTCGATTCGGTGAGGAAGTTGCCCAGCCGGGGGAGATATTTGCGTAGATCGCGTTCGCTCAGGTCCCAGTAGCGCGACCGGGCCACGACCGGATAGGCGGCATCGGGCAGAGGGGTCCGCAGCACCGCCTCTAGCTGGATGATCTCCGATTCTTTCTCCGACAGGAGGCTCAGGTTGTTCATGGCGAACTCGCGCACCGTGCTGCGTAGCCCGGCCACGTCCATATGGGTCAGCGCCCCCAGCCGTTCGGTCAGCCGCAGGATGCGCCGGGGCACCCCGCCGGTCGCTCCCACCGCCTCATCCAGGATCGCCCCGATGATCGCCGGGGCGAAATGGGGCTGCAACCCGGCCTCGATCAGTTGGCAGGCGGTCGCCTCATCGAGCAGCGGGACGACCACGGTGCGGCTGCGTCCGCCTTCCAGGTGCAGTCGGGTCCGCACATCCGAGGGCACTATGTCGGGGTGTTCGGCGGCGGTGCGGAGCGAGACAAAGAAGACCACCGGCACGTCCCGCAGGTGTTGGGCCAGGAACTCCAGCAGGTCCAGGCCGGGGTCCCCCGCGTATTGCAGGTCTTCGAGAATGAAGGCCAGCGGGCCGTTGCGGGCGCGGCGGGCGATAGCGTCAGCGATCTGCTGGCGCAGCCGGGCCAGGGTGTTGGGGTCCGAGGCGACCGGCTTCTGGTCGAGCAAGCCCTGCACTTCGTCTTCGAGGATGCTGCTCAGCACACCGGGGATCAGCCCGATGATCGGCACCGCCTCCATCTGGCTCATCGTCAGCTTGACCGCCCAGTGCATCGCCTTGCGCGGCACCCCCGGCACCAGCCGCCCCAGCACGTAGGTCAGCCCTAACTGGTTCAGGAACGGGGCGAACGGGTCGAACTCGTCGGGACTCCACTTGTCGCTGAGCACCTGCGCGGGGTGCGCGCCCTGGTGCAGCCCGGCGGCGAATTGCTCCAGCAGCGCCGTCTTGCCCACCCCATCCTGCCCCAGCACCAGCACCAGCCGGGGGTTCGCCGCCGCGCCGGTGCCCCCCTGCCACGCGGCTTCGAGCGCCGCCCGCGCCGGGCCGGGCGGCAAATACAACGCTTCGGGCTTCTTCTCTTTTGTCGCTGCCATAATCCTCTACGTCCTTTGCGTCACAGGCAATTTTGTGCTATGATGACGCTATTATAGCGGGGCCTGCCCCCGCCGTCAAAACGGTGTCAACAGATTAGATTCCTGCGCCAAGACCGAGGCATCTCAGCATCTGTTATGCTATTCGCTTATCGTCGTGACTTACCAAACCGCCTCTATGATCACTCGGTCCCCGCCCACGTTGGCAAAGCGCACTAAGGGCCTACATAGTCTTCTGAGCTTGTGCCTCGTCCTGGCAATGGCAGGATGCGGGCTGATGTTGGCATGGCAAAGCCCCCTGCCGCTCTTCCTTGATGTAGGGGAGGCCGACACGCTCTATGTCGAACAAATCTATAACCCCGAAGCAGGGCCACAAGGGCTGATCCGCTGGACGGGATCGGAGAGCCTGATTAAGTTTTTGGGGGTCGGCGGGGGGCCATGGCAGGCGCAACTCCGTTTTGCTACCCAACGTAAGGGCGGGCAGCCAGCCCCGACGGTGAGCCTGCGGGATGAAACGGGCGCGCAGCAACTCGCCCAATGGCAGCCCAGCCCCGACTACCAGACCTATATCGCCCCTTCCACAGCCTCGGCTAACAGGGCAGGCGACCTGATTTTGCACCTCCGCACGGCCCCTACCTTTGCCCCGACCGAAGCGGCAGGGCGCGTCCTCGGTGTGGCGCTTGATTGGGTGCAATTAACACCGGGCGCAGGGCTGCATTGGCCGCCGTTGCTTTTGTGGCTGCAATTGAGCGGCAGCACAGGGCTGGTGGCGCTTGCCGCCCTGCGGCTGGGGGGCATTCGCGGGGCACTTGCTGCGGGCCTCGGACTAGCGGGTGCGCTCTCCTTGCTAGCCACCTGGCATCGGCTCTGGCTGACTCCGTTTGGGGGCGAGATTTTCTGGATCGCGGCTGGGGTAGCGGGAGCCGTCTGGGCGATCTGGGCGGTACTAACCTATCTCGTCTGGGTGCCCGCCACCCCGGCAGGCTCTATGAGGCAGCGGTTGGCGGGGGTCGTGCTGCTGATTACGGCGGCAGGCAGTCTAGTGACGTTTGTCCAGGGAATGAACGTTGCTTATAATGCTCAACGGGCTGCTGATTTTCGCGTCATGTGGGAGGCAGCGCAACGGCTCAACGCAAAAGGCGACCTTTATCCCCTCGATCAGATACATGCCAACCCGTTCGGCCCGGTCTACAAATATCCTCCTGTCTATGCGGGGTTGCTACGTCCGCTGGCGGCGCTCGATTATGACACCGGGGCCAAACCGCTCTGGCGCAGCTTCCTCATTGGATGCTACATACTGGCAATAATCGGGCTGATCGCGGGCGTGACCCGATCGCAACGCCCCCCGCCGGGAATACCGCAGCGCAGTCGAGCCGAACTGCGAGCGATCTTCACCCCGGCGACGCTGTTGCTAATCATTGTCGCCGGGAACTTTCACCCGGCAGTGGATGCAGTGAACTACGGGCAACCCGATCCGCTGATCTTGCTTTTGCTGGTGGTGTCGGTACTCCTGTGGCGACAGGGGACCGCTCTGGCTGGTGGACCTTTGGCGGTGGCGACGGCATTCAAACTCTATCCAGGATTGCTGCTAGGCTACTGGGCCGTGCGCCGCGAATGGCGGCTACTGCTAGGATGGGGGATCGGGTTGGTGGCGTTGAGCGCGGTGGGGTTGCTGCTAACCACACTGGACGCGACACTGACCTATCTGACCCAGGTACTGCCCGCGTCGGGGGGCTTAACGGCATGGGTCGAAAATCAGACGGTCAGCGGCTTCGTAGCGCGGCTCTTCACGGATGATTTGCGGCTGACTCCTTTCCCAACAGACTTGACGCTGCGAGCAAACCTGCTCACCGGGCTGACTTATGGGAGTGCCGTGCTGGGTCTAGGCGGAACCCTATGGCTGATAGCGCGCCGCCCTGCGCCGCCAGCCAGTGTGACGGCCCTACTGCAATTGGGGCTGATCATAACGGTGAGCCTGCTACTATTGCCTGTTGCATGGCTGCACTATTTCGTGGTGTTACTGTTCCCGTTAGCAGCGGGGATCGTCGCGGTAACAAGGCACCGCATGGCTGGGGGGCAGCAGGATCGAGCACGCACACTCCTGATCGTCGTATGCCTCGTGCTGGGTGCGGTGCTGTTGGCTTACGAGAATATTTGGTGGCTCTTCGCCAAGTTCAATTATGGCGGGATATGGAAGCTGGTTCTGTCGTACAAGCTGTACGGCGGCCTGCTAGTGGCGGTGGGAGTAGGGCTGGCATGGCGGTGGATGCACAATGCCGAGGCGGACGAGGGAGGTCAAGCGATCAAATGACGTTACGCTGACTTGGATGTGGCGAAGATTCTGTGTTCTCTGTGATCTCTATGCTGTGCTTATCATCTTATTGGAGCTATTGGGATTAAATGGAACGACCTGAGCCGTCTCTCGCGCCGCGCATCAGCGGATCAACCACTTCATTTGTTTCTTGATCGTTGACAGCACCAACCACTGACCACTGACCACTGACCACCATGATTCGCTTCCAACCCTTGTTCGCCGGGCACGGGGAACTGCACCAGGCGCAGCCGGGCACCCTCGTGCTGGATATGGGCAACCAACTGGTGCCGGGGGTGATCGACCACCACCAGGACTCCGGGGCGGGTGTGTATGATTGCACCGCCACGCTGGTGGTCACGCACCCTGAATTGATCCTGACCCACCTGCGGGGGGTGCCCATCGCGCAGGTCACGGTCCTTCTGCACCGCAGCCCCGATTTCGATGCCATCTCGGCGGCCTATCTGGCCCAGGAATTGCTGCTGACCGGGCGCTTGCCGCCCGGCGCAGAGGCCCTGGCCGACTATGCCCTCCAGGTGGACAGCGCCACCTTGCCGGTCAGCGACCACCCCGAACAGACGCCTTATGGCATCCTGGCCGGGGTGGGGCGCGTGGTGGACCTGATCCCGCCGGCAGGGCAGACACCGGACGACCGGTCTTATCGCCGCGATGTAGCCGTGCTGGACCGGGGCATGAAGCTGATGCGCTACCTGGCGGCCTGCGCGGCGGAGGGGCACAGCCTCTATAGCCCCGATCTGTTCGCCGGACCGCACCCGTTCGAGGCTGAGGCGCAGGCGGTGCGGGATGATTACGCCCACTATCTGGCCGATCTGGCTGCCGGGCAGGTCGGCACTCTGGCCCTCCCGGCGCTGGATGGCAGCGGCCCGCAGCCGGTCAGCCTGCTGACGGTGCGCGACCCGACCAGCGCCCTGTTCAAAGTCTGGGCGCGGCAAGACCGGCAGCACGCGCCCGATGGCCGGGGTTTCGTCCTGACCAGCGTGCAGTATGGCGACCATCGCTTTGTGGTCAGCGTGGACCCGGCAGCGGGGGTGTGGCTCAAAGGGCTGGGAGCCGCGCTC
>JBBSAN010000103.1:0-13050 GCA_038252265.1 Chloroflexia bacterium | reverse complement strand
TGTAGCCCGCCGCCCCACTGGTAATCTTGGCGAGTTGGCCGCGCGTGACCGGCTTGGTCGGGCGGAAGTAGGGGCGGTCCATCGGGGCGATGCACGGCTCAAACGGGCCGCCGCAGGGATAGCCGCCGATGATGCCCCGCGTGCTCAGCCGCTCGACCCACAGGGCGAAGGTGCTGCCCGGCGGCACATCCGCGAACGTCTGCTGGGTGAAGGGCACCACATCGGAGAAGCCGGCTGATTCGGCGACGATCTTGCTGACCTGGCCGCGCGTGACATTGTTGTTGGGCCGGAAGTAGGGGCCGGGGCAGGGTTCGCCCGGCCCGCCGCAGGAGTAGCCGCCGACGATGCCCCGGCACACCAGGCAGCGCACGTAGTCATAGAAGGTGCTGCCTGCTGGAACATCCGCGAACGTCACCGCGCAGATGGTTGCGGGCGGCGTGGCGGTGGGTGGGGTTGTCGTGGTGCGGGTGACAGTGGGTGGGGTGCTGATGACGGTGGGGGTGGCCCCACAAGGGATCTCCCTGTAACGCTGGTTATAGGTAGTGGGCTGCCCATACGCGTCATCACCGCCGATGGCGTAGAAGCCATCGGCCAGTGTGGTACCGGCGACGAACAGCCGCCCCTCAGCCAGATCAGGGAGATTCGACCAGGTGTTGGTGGCCGGGTTCCAAGCCAGGGCGCTGGCGTAGGGTGGAGGACTGCGATCCGAACCTGTGGCGATAATCCACTGGCCGTTGTAGACCCCGGTGGCCGCACCCCAGCGGGCCTGGGGTAGGTCGGTCACCGCGGTGTCGTTCCAGGTGTTGCTGACCGGGTCGTAGCGGTAGGTTTTGTTGGTCAGATTCGTATAGCCGCCCCCCGCGACGTAGATATAGCCATTGAGTGCGACCGCTGCGGCCCGTGCGACGGCCAGTGGATAGTCGGCGACGGTGGCCCAGCTATTCGTCGCAATCGTGTAGATTGCCACACTGGCACTTTCCCCGTTATTGATGGTGCCACCGATGCGATAGATCAGACCATTGAGGAACACGGCCGCAGGGCTTGAGACAGCACTAGGCGCGGATGTTAGCGGAGTATAGGTATCTGTCGTCGGGTTATAGCGCCACAGACTATTGGTAGGATTGTTGCCCTCATCTTCCCCCAGGATGTAGATAGAGGTGCCATCGGTGACGGCGCTTGCGTCAGTGCGCGGGGCCGGGAGCGGGGCACGTGGGATCCAGACCTCAGTAAGCGGGTCGTAGCTATAGGTTGCAGTGAGGGTATCTCTGCTGACGACTCCCACGCCGCCGAAACTGTAAAGGTGGCCCCCCTGGCCCACCAGGACGTTGCCCAGCAGGAGGGTCGGTATCGAGGCTTGTTCTTGCCAGTGCCCAACGCCGCAGACGACGGGGGTGGGCATAGGAGTGGTGAGGGTGCCGGTCGGGGTGGCGGTGGGCGTGGTGCAGGGAACTTCGAGATAGCGTTGATTCGTATTGGTTGGTGGTCCTGGATCGGTATATCCGCCGACCACATAGAAAGCGGACCCGATAGTTGCGCCGCCGCTGAACCAGCGGCCCTGGGGCAGGGCCGCGACGGGTTCCCAGGCGTTCGTGGCCGAGTTCCAGGCGATGGCCCCGGCTAGTGTGCCATCCACATAGCCGCCCGCCAGCACCCAGCGTCCGTTGAGTAGAGCTGATGCTGCGCCCCCGGCATTGTTGCCGGGCAGATCGGCAACCGCGGCGTCGTCCCATCGATCGGTCGCCGGATCGTAGCGATAGGTTTTGTTTTGGGCATTGGCACCCCCGGCTCCGTAGACGTAACCGTTGTAGCCGATGGCCCGCAAAAAGGTTGTGTGGAGCGGATATGGGGCCGCTGCCGCCCAGGCATTCGTGGCAATCGTGTAGACTTCGACGCTGTTGGTGGTACCATCAGGAAGGCAGGAAAACTGGTGCAGCGGGGTACAGCCCGCGATCCGGTAGATCTTGCCGTCGAGGTAGGCGGCGGCATGGGCGGTGGTGGGGATCAGGTACGGGGCCAGGGTGGTGTAGGTATTAGTGGAGGGGTTGTAGCGCCACAATGTGTTGGTGCCCTCGCTATCGACTCCAGACCCACTCCCCCCTAGAATATAAATCGCCGTGCCGTCGCTGACCGCCTGGTGCCCGAAGCGGGGCGCAGGCAGGGGGGCAATCGCCGTCCAGGTGTTGGTGGCCGGGGTGTATTTATAGGCGGTGTCGAGAGGGGCGGTGCCATCATCGCCGCCGAAGCTGTACAGGGTATCGCCTTGCGCGGCCACCGCCTGCTCGCTGACGCTGATCGGGTAGGAGGCCTGGATGGACCAACTGCCGGGGCAGGGCGCCAGTTGTGGGAGGGCTACTCCGGCGGGGGCCGGGCTGGGCGGCTGATCACCAGGTCGGGCAGCGCTGAGGCGGCCCGGTGGTGCGGTAGCCACCGCCACCGGGCGGTGGGCCGGGGCAGGCGTGCTCACCCCGGCCCACCCCGGCTAATACGAGTATGGCGAGTCCGACCAGCAGGCCCGACCATTGGTGAGGAGGCATTCTGTTTCTCCTTGGGGTGATGAAGCGAGGACAGTGGGGTCATTGATCCTGCGGGGTGGCACGTGCTCGGTGTTTCCCTGCCCAGCCCACAGGAAACGGGCTGACCCACGATCGGCCCGATTCCTGCGCAGGAATCGGCGCAACCGGCGGTGGACGGCCTGACCACCGGGCCGGAGTGACACAGTTGGGGAAGAAGGCCGCCGCCGCGATTTTGCTCATTTGCCCCCGCGTGGCCGGATTGTTCGGGCGGAAGTAGGGGCGGTTCAGGGGGGCGAGACAGGGTTCGCCTGCGCCCCCGCAGGAATAGCCCCCGATGATCCCCCGGCTGGCCAGCCGCTCGATATAGAGGTAGAAGGTGCTGGCGGGCGGCACATCTTCAAACGTCTGCCCGGTCGGTGTCGCGGTGTAGCCCGCTGCGCCACTGGTAATCTTGGCGAGTTGCCCGCGCGTGACATTGTTATTCGGGCGGAAATAGGGGCGATTGCCGGGCGCGACGCACGGCTCGAACGGGCCGCCGCAGGGATAGCCGCCGATGATGCCGCGCCCCGACAGGCGCTCGATCCACAGATGGAACGTGCTGCTCGGGGCGACATCCGCGAACGTCTGCTGGGTACTGGGGATGATATTGGCGAAGCCCGCCGACTCGGAGACAATCTTGGCGACCTGCCCCCGGGTCACGTTGTTGTTCGGGCGGAAGTAGGAGCCGGGGCAGGGTTCGCCGGGGCCGCCACAGGGGTAGCCCCCGACGATGCCCCGGCAGGCCAGGCAGCGCACATAGTTGTAGAAGGTGCTGCCCACCGGCACGTCGGTGAACACCAGCGGACACACGGTGGCACTGGGACTGGGTGGCGGGGCGACTGCCGTGGCCGTTCGCGTGGGACCGCCTGGTCCCCGGGTCGCCGTCGGCGTGCTGATCGGGGTCGGCGTTCCGCTGTTGCACAGCCCGCCGGTGTACCGGGCGATCAGCGTGCCGGTGGTACTCGACGTGCCGACCGCCACCAGATCATCGGGGCTGCGCGCCGCCAGGCCCAGCCACTGGTCCCATTGGGTTCCTCCATTGGGACTATCCACCGGTGTCCATTGGCTGCCCGCCCAATGCACGATGAAGGTCTGGATCCGGCTCACACTGGTGGTTTGTAGCCCAACTGCCCAGGCATCATTGGCCCCCAGCGCGACGACATCCGCCAGATTCGTGCTGCCAAATGCCGTGGGCACCGGTACCAGGGTCCAGGCGGTGCCGTCCCAGTGGGCGCTGCTGGCCCGTCCCAGATAATCCCCCACGGCCCAGACATCCGTGCGCGTGTGCGCGGCCACGCCATTGAGCGCGTCGCCCCCCTGGCCCGGATCGGCCCGTGGCACCACGCTCCAACTGCTGCCCGTCCAGTGCAGGATCAACCCCTGGTTGGTGTAGGCATTGCTGCTGGCGCTGAGCATGCCGACCGCCCACACATCCGCTGGCCCGCTGGCGCTGATATCCTGTAACTGATTGGCGTATGCGCCCGGATTGGGGCTAGGGATGATGCGCCACGCAGTACCGTCCCAATGCACGGTTAGGGTCTGGCTTGTCGTCCCCGCCGTAGCTAGCCCGACCGCCCAGAGGTCATTGGGGGCGAGGCTGGTCACCGCCTTGAGTATGTTGGCATAGGTGGTTGTGTTCGGGCTGGGCACCACCGTCCAACTGCTGCCCGTCCAGTGTTCGATCACCGTCGTCTGCTGCGGGCCGCCATCGTAGCTGGTGCCCACCGCCCAGACATTGTCCGGCGCGAGCGCGGTCACGCCGTAGAGCCGGGTGAACGCGCCCGGGTTGGGGCTGGGCACGACGCTCCAGTTCGTGCCATCCCAGTGCAGCGTCAGGCTCTGCGACTGGGCACCGGGGGTCGGGTCATAGTAGCCCACCGCCCAGAGGTCCGTGGCGGAGACCACGGCCACACTGTTCAACTGGATTCCCCCCGCGCCGGGGTTCGGGCTGTTCATCCCTTGCCAGCGCAGGCCGCAGGGGGTGGGGGTGATCGTCGGGGTGGGAGTGACGGTGTGGGTGGGCGCAGCGGTTGGCGTGGGCGACAGGGTCGGCACCCCGCAGGCGGGTAAGGTAAAGGCGATCTGCAACCCGCTGCTGAGCGCCGGATTGTTGCAGCCGTAATCGCTATAGAAGCCCGGGTCACGCTGAACGCCAACCAGGGGGCGGCCCACCACGCCGGGGCCATAGATGACATCGAATCGGCGCTGATCTTCATAGAGGCGTACTTCGAAGATCAGCGCCAGTGGGGTGGTTGGCGTGGTGGGGTGTGCCCCTAGAAAGAAACCGGTGCGCCACTCGATGTTGAAGATGCGGGTCGGATCCTGGCCGCTGATGGAGGTATAGATGCCGCAGCCCGCGCAGTTGGTGATCAAGTCCAGGTTCCCATAGGGGAGGACGATATTGGTGCCGGTCAGGAGCGGGAAACAGCCCAGGAGATTGCCCGGATAAACGGCACTGAAGTTCAGGTAGCCGTTCGATCCAACGACCGCGGTGGTGTAGGTCTGGTCGTAGAGGGTGTACGGAAAGGGCAGCGCAATCGTGCTGTCACAGATCTCACAATGATGGCCAATGTCGAGCGTGCCGGGGATAATGGTGGCGCCTGTTGAGGTGGTGGTGCTGTAGGGGACGTTCGGCCCGCAGACCGTGGGGGTCAGTCCCGGGGTGGTAGTTGGGCTGGGGCTGGGCGTGCGGGTGCGGGTGCTAGGCGGGGGCGAGAGCGTGGGTAGCGGGGTCACGGGCAGGCATGCCGCCGCGTAATGTTCGGTGAGGGTGTTGGTGTCGGTCGCACCCACCGCCCAGACATCACTGGCAGTACGCGCGCTGACCGCATTGAAATAGCCGCCCGGGCCGAGTGTGGGATTGGGCACCAGCGTCCACTGGGTGCCCTCCCAATGGAGGATCAAGCCCTGCGGGGTGCCGCCATTGCTCCAGTCCCCCACTGCCCAGACATCGCTGCTGGCGCGGGCACTCACCCCGTTTAGGTAGTTGCTGCTGGTGCCCGGACTGGGGCTGCCGACCACACTCCACGCCAGCCCATCCCAGTGCAGGGTCAGACTATGGTTGCCGTTCGCATCGTCATACTCGCCCACGGCCCAGGCATCATCGGCGGCGAGCACCGTCACTGCGTTGAGGATGTTACCTGCTGGGCCGGGGTTGGGGCTGGGCACCGCCGTCCAACTGGTCCCTTCCCAGTGCAGAATCAGGGTGTGCGGGCCATTGCTGTCGGCCTGCACTCCTACGGCCCAGGCATCGTTCGCCGCCCGCGCCGCGATGCCGGTCAGGTTGTTGTATGTGGACCCTGGATTCGGACTGGGCACGGTCGTCCACGACGTACCATCACCGTGGACGATCAACGTTTGCGGGACGGTGCCCGCGGTATAAGACCCGGCGGCCCAGAGATCGGTGGCGGAGGCTGCCGTGATGCTGGTCAAGTTGGAGTTGGTGAGGGTGGGGCTGGGCACCACCGCCCAAGAAGGCCCGCCGGTCCAATGGAGAATGAGGGTCTGCCCACCCGTGCTGATGGCATTGCCGACCGCCCACACATCGTTGATGGCCGGGGCGACCACGCTGCGGAGCTGGTTACTGGCCGAGCCGGGGTTGGGGCTGGGTATCTGGGTCCACGCACTGCCGTCCCAGTGGGTGGTCAGGGTAGAAGAATCGCCGTTGAGCGTATAGAAGCCGACGGCCCAGCTATCAGTGGCGGAACGGGCGACTATGCCGGCCAGGATGTTCGCGTTGGCCCCCCCATTGGGGCTGGGGATCACGACCCAGGCGGGTGAGCAGGCGGTCGGGGTGGGGGTGGGGGTTCCCTGGACCCGTATGCGCACCGGAGTAGCCAGTCGCGCGACCGGGGTAGCGGCGACGACAATGTTCCCGATAAGCCACAGGGTGCTGAGCACAAGACCCAGCGCCCCGAGGAGGGCAAGACGATGTAACACGAGAGTCCTCCGGGCTAAGGTAAGCGGGCCGTGGCTAGCCACGGCCCCCTGCGAGAAGGTTTGCACAGTGAGCCGCCCCGCAAGCAAGGGCGTGGCCCGCCCTCGGCGGCCCGGTGCCTACAAGAGGTGGGTAGAACCAGGGTGTAAATAGTAGCAGTAGCTAGACGAGTGGTCAAGACAACCTGGACGAATAGGTGCAGCCCATTCTCTCACTGCCAGTACCGCCGCACTAGCCGCAGCCACGCCACCATGCCAACTTGCGCCGCAGTCAAGCGGGTCACCCCATAGCCGATGGTGGTCGTGCCCCGTCCTGGCCAATCAGTCACTGGGCTAGTCACCTCGAACACTGGCGGCACGTGCGGCTAGATACGGTTCTATAGAAGGAGACAGCTGGCCCGTCGGGTCCGTATTTCGAGCCGACCCCGCGTTTGCTCTACCCACTGGACCTGGCGAAAATCGAAGGCCGTGGCGTGTTCTTCGGGGTGCAGTCGGGCAAACAAGCCGAGTCGGGCGGGCGCGATAGCGATAGCGGAGGATCTGGTGATGGCGCCGACAAATCCCTACTTGCTAATTGATTTTTGATTTCTGCGTGCTGCTTACTGGCGGCTGTTTTCTAACTTCTCCTAAGCTAGGCTGGAGGGAGATCGGGCGGATCAAGCCCGTGAGCAGGAGTACGGTTACCGTTGCTACAGTCATCTGATAATTGGACAAGAGATCGAAGCCTGCCACCGGCAGGAGGATCAGGCCTGCCCCCAGTTCTCGCAGCCACGGCAGGCTCAATTGGTCAGGCGCCTGCCGATCCCAACAGGTCAGCAGCGTATAAACATAGGCGACGGTGGCCAGAGCGTACACCGGCGTGGGCAAAAAGAGGGTAAAACCCACGCTCATCCGCGCCAGCACACCTTGCATCCACGTCTCGAAGAGCGGCGCAATAGCGATCAGTAGACCTGGCACCAGCGCAATCGCCAGGCGGGGCCAACTGAACACCGTAGCGCCCCCGGCTGCTGGCCCGAGGGGTCCCACAACCCAGGTAACGGTGAAGGTGCGGCCCATGAGCGTTCGGTTAGCCGTTACATGTAACCTAAACGGCCCCACGGCCCAGAACAGGGCGAAGATCCACAGCATGGCCACCCCCTCCCCGAGGAAATGCGCCCAGATTGCTATATTGCCTAAGGTGTTCTGCTCTAGAGACTGCCCGGTCGTCTGGAGGCCACCCACAATGGTCAGCAACACATAGACGTAATATCCGGCGAAGGAGAGACCCAGCAAACCAAGAGCACGTCGCAAGCGCGGCGTTGTCGATCTTGAGCAAGCAAAGGCGAGGGCCGTACCTACTACAGTTCCTGCCGACACGAGGTTCAGCGCGATCACCAGGCTCGCCGAGTAGGGTATCACCGTCAGCGCGAGGCTGAGCAGCACCAGCAGGACGATGAAAGGTGTCAGCCAAGAAGGCCAACCGAGCGGACGGGAAAGGGCGATCGTCTGCTGTTCTGCGCTCCCCTCCTTCAAGACGGGCGGGTGCGGCGAGGATAACCAAGGCCAGGCAGCGGCCAGGGCGAGGACCACTAATGTCCAGATATGTACCGGTTCGAGCAGCTTCAAGCCAACCCCACCCAAACCGTTGACCATGTCGGCACCCAGCCCTGGGTTGAGCATGCCCCCGATCCGGGACAAAGTACGGCCCAGAAGAAATTCTATTGGCCCGGCAATCAGCAGCAACTGAAGGGCATACCGTAACAACAATTGAAGTTCGTTCATTAAATGGCTAATTGCTGATTATGCGTAACTCTACATTAGAGAGCCGACTATAGCATAAGTGTGGTGTGCTTGTCAACCACTAACCTGGGGAAGTCCGCAGCTGTTGATAGCTGCATTGAGATCTGATAATCATCATGCCTAATGCAGCTGCGGATCAGTGCTAGCCTATGCTGCAATCGTCTAATCGCCAACCGCAACGCATAGCGGTCAGACCGCCATTGCGGCGGCCATTCACGAGGCCGGGGCCGATTATGTGCTGGCGCTGAAGGTAATCAGGGCACGTTGCATGACGACCCAGCGCTCATGTTTCGCCACGAAGAGGCGGGAGGTCCGCTATCAAACGACCACCATGGAGAAAGACCAAGGGCGTATTGAGACCGGCCTCGGTGCGGATGTTCGCCCGCTCACAGGTGCGGCGCAGGCAATGGATCGAGGGGCGACCAAGCCCTGGGGGCATTCAACCGTGCGCGGGCTTCCAGGATCCGAATTTCTAAGCGCCCATGGCCGTTGCCCACCGTGGTAGCGCTGGTGTATTGCCCCGCCCTGAGCGTGCGGCTCCAGAATGGATCACTGAAGAGTACGGCGATGTGCGCGGGGTGTGCCGTCTGATTGTCCTTGACTGGGCGTAGGTGCGCCCTATTGTAGCAGCATAGGCAGCCGGACGGTGACAATCGCCTGGAGTCGGAGCGAGGCCGCAGGACACGGGCACGCTATACACCGACTTTTATGCGAGCTACAATGCGCATCTAGGCCGGTCTCAACGCTGTTGGGCACCTCTGCTCCTCTTCCGTACTCCTTGTTATTTCGTCTTGGCTGGCTTCACGTAGTTGTGAAAGGCGACGCGATCCTCAGCGGATTGGCGGGTGCTATCCAGCAGCATCAGGCTGCCGATGATGATCGTGGCCGAGAGAGCCACCCAAACCCCCAGCGCCAGCCAGGGCAGCGGACGGTTATGATCCCCGAACCAGGGCACTATGCCGGGGATGATGTTGCTTAGGTTGAGGTGGAAGCGGTTCTCCAGCCAGATAAAGAACGTGCCCACCCCCGATGGATTATTAAAGAATGTGGGAAAGTTGCCGCCGGGGCGGTCACCCAGCCCGGCGATGATCCCGCCCATGGTCGCCACGCCCAGCCCGGCCAGCGTGGTATAGAGCGCCTTGTAGGCGGAGCTACGGGCCAGCGTGACCAGCGATTGCGCCAGCGGCCCGGCCAGCAGCGGCGTGATCGTCGCCAGGTAACGCGCCGGGGGGCACCACTCGCCCCACCAGACCCGGTAGTCGGCCACGACCAGGAAGTAAGGCAGGATCACCAGGGCCAACCAGCCGACCATCGCCCGCTTGGTCGGGGCTTGCCAGAGTGTGAACAGCCCGACCACCGCCAGCGCGAACACCGGCGCATAAACCAACAGCCCCCATTGTTGGTCAACGAACAGCCCCAGCACGGCCAATCCCAGGGCCAGCGGCTCACCCAGGATCAGCCCGCCCTGCGCGTTCGCGTAGGGGACAAAGAAGCCCGCATGATCCTGGGTGTTCGGCAGGGGCGAGCCGTAGAGCCAGTAATAATAGCCCATCAGCAACAGACCGGACACCGCCACCGGGGCGAGCGCCAGCGCCAGCGTTCCCAGGCGGTGCGTCCACGGCACCCGCGGCACGACGGCAGCGGCTGGGGCCGGAGCAGCAGCAGTCGGTCCGGCAAAGCGCCCTCCAGCAGGCACCTGCCGCGCCTTCCACCACTGGTAGGCGGCGAACACGGCCAGCCCCAGCGTGATCGGCAAGAAGCGGGCATGGAGCCAGGGGATATAGCCCATGCAGACCCCGACCAGCGCCAGTTGCCAGCGGCTATTGGCCGCCCAGCCCAGGTAGAGTCGCCGGAACGCATAGAGGGCCAGCAGCGCCGCCGGGAGTTCGGGGAAGATCAAGAGGCTGTATCTCATCTGCGGGTTGCTGAAGGCCAGTGCCGCCCACACCGCCAGGGCGATCCAGCGGCGGCGGCTCGTCTCCCAGGCGAACAGGAACACCTGCACCGCCAGCAGCGCCCCCAGGATGTTGAACTCGAACACCGTGCCCGGCCAGCCGCCACCGCCGTTCGCCGTCCAACTCGACAGCACGCCGGAGAAGACGGGCGTGAGCGCCTTGCCAATGATCCAGCCGGGGAGGATCAGCACCGGCACGCCCAGCCCATGCTTGGAATACCACTCGTCGGCAGGCCGGTTCTTGGTCGCCCCGACGTGGGTGGCCGGGGGTAATGGATAGGGCGCGGGGATGCCTTTGAACCCGGCAGGGTAGGCGGGCACCGGGTAGAACTGGTTGTAGCTGGCGTTGGCGTTGTAGTTGTTGTTCTCGTTGATGTCGTGGTCTTCGATGATGCTGATCGCCGTCTGGAGATAGAACGGCTGATCGCCTGTCGGCGGCTCGGTGAAGGTCAGCACGCGGGGGGTCGCCAGCACATAGACCGCCAGGCTCACCAGGAAGACCCCCCACCCCCACCCCCGGCCCGGACTGCCCACCGGGCCGCTGGATACCCGCGCTGTGCCGCGCCGTCCCCATCGCATCATCCTGATCCTTTCGCTCGACTCTGATCGGCGGCATTGCCTGCCCTAATAGGATATGCCGCCGAAGGGCATACGACGCTGTGTGCCCCCAGCTGATCAGTTGCCTGACCTACGCTTACGGCGAGTTGGTAACGGTTACCAGATGACCCGGCCTCGCAGCAGTCGAATCTCATCGACGCCGGGCAGGACCGGCAAGTCGCCGGTGCCCTCCAACAGGCGCAAATGCAGACCGTCCGTAGCGGGCCAGGCCAGCACCCCACTAGGCAAGAAGAACGGGACCGCGTGGGCATCTTGCCCGTCACTCTGATAGAGCACACTGGGCGCAGCCTCCGGGTGGCTCAACGATAGCCGCGAGACCCACGTCCGCGCCGGGGGCGGGGTATTTCCCTGGTCCACACCGAAGTCGATTTGCAGCACTCCGAACGTCACCCCATCGCGGGCCATGGCCACCTGCTGCACGGGTGCTGCCGTGGGCAGCGGCGCAAACACCACCGCTGCTAGGGCCGCGTTGCGCGGCTGCCAGGACAGGCGGCGCGGGGTGCCCACCGTCGGAGGAAAGAAGACCGCCGCCTGACCGTCGGGCGTCCACTGGGCCTGTTCGCCTGCAACGGTGCTGGCGAGGAACTCCGCCTGGGTGGCGGACCAGAGGCGTTGGACGGTGCCGGTGCCCAGGTCCACCCCACTCAAGGAGAGCTGCGGCCCCGCGATCTGGCGGACGAGCAGCTGCCCCCGCGGGAGACCAGCGCCCCAGGTGGCTTGCAGGCTATTCAGCGGCTGATCGCTCGACAGCGCCACCGTGACCAGTGGCTGCGGGGGGCGGGGCGGCGAACTGAGGTCGATCCAGGCCAGGTTCAGACTGCTCACTGCACGGGTTGGCCCATTCGCCCCATAAACATAGGCCAGTGCGTCTCCCGCCGGGTTCAGTTGCGCCCAATACACCACCCCGGCCACCGTGGTCAGCACCTGGGGGGTCGCCTGCTCGGGAGTTACCACGACGATCTGCGTCTGGTGTACCACCGCGGAGAGATCGTAAATCCCCAGCAGCAGTCCATCGGGCGGGGCCCCGCCGAGCACGAGCGCCGTTCCGATCGGTGTCCGACTGGTCGTGGTCCCAGTCGAGGCATCAAAATAATGCAAGAAGCTCACCCACAGACCATAGCGCAGGGCAGCGGCTGCCCCTGGGGGGAGCGTGACCGCCTGCTCCCACCAATCCGCTGTTTCCCCTAGCCCCACGGCCCAGGCGCCCTGCCGCGTCGGCACCCAGAGCCCCACCGGCCCATCCTCTGGTGGGAGCGCAACCGGGGCGTGGGCGTCGGGTCCCGCCACCCAGAGTTGCCGATCTGCGGCAAGCTCCGGGGTTTGGCCGGGAGGTGATGGTGGCCCCGGACGCGGCAGGGTCCCCGGTCGGGGGCCATCATAAATCACCCGCCCCAGGGCAGAATTGCCCCCAACAAGCTGGCTCTGCGCATCACTGCCGGGCAGGTACACCGCCAGGCCGCCCTCGGGGCCAGTCAGATACAGGCCCGGCTGCGCGCCGGTCGCCTGCCGATAGACCGTGCCAGCCAGCGCTGCGGCGACCGCCCGCGTGCTGGCTTGGGCATAGAGCGCGTGTGTGTCGCTATAGGTGGGTTGGATGGTCAGCGTTTCACTGAAGGCGCGATACGCTTCCAGCCACTCCTGCCGGGCGGTCGCGGCCACCCCGCGCCGATAGCTGGCGTCCCGCTGCTGGATCTGGGTTCGGGCCGTGGCCAGGCGGGTCGGCGCATCGTAGTAGTCCCCGAGCTGGCCAAAG
Source organism: Chloroflexia bacterium (assembly GCA_038252265.1). Taxonomy (GTDB): domain Bacteria; phylum Chloroflexota; class Chloroflexia; order QHBQ01; family JAICKM01; genus JBBSAN01. The sequence continues at coordinate 458 of JBBSAN010000103.1, read as the reverse complement.
GCGGCGGCAGCGTGATCCCAATCAGCAGTGGCTGCGGCCTGGGTCCCCTTGCGATACGTGGCCGCCTGGTCAGCCTGATGCGCCGTATCCCAGCCGACATAGCCCAGCACCGCGAGCACCAGCCCCAGCCCGATCCAGAGTTCTCGGCGGGCCGCCAGAGCGTGCCCGGGGCGAGAAGCCGCCGGCGTGGGAGCAGGCGGGGAACCCGTCAACGGCGCGCCACATTGGAGGCAGGCGCGGCTGGAGGATGGATTGAACGCGCCGCAGGTGGGGCAGCGCGGGGTGGGCGGCGGAGCGGAGGGCATATGGGCCTTCTAAGGTGTGGACTAACCAGACAAACGGTCTAGTGTAGTATAGCACAACCGCCGCTGGTGGTGTCCGTGGGAACCCCACGCCTGCTACAAAGTGGGGCACAGTGGCGAGCACAGGGGGCGGTGTGGCGACAGCCCGCAGTCCAG
>JBBSAN010000102.1:0-13116 GCA_038252265.1 Chloroflexia bacterium | reverse complement strand
CTTCAGCGACCGGATGTAATTGACCAGGCTGGGCAGATCGTCGTCCGAAATGGTTTGGGGGCTGAAGGCGGGCATGTTGTTCTTGCCGTGGCGCACCACCGCCTTGATCTGATCATCCGAGAGTGGGCTGCCGATCAGCCGCGCCCCGACCCCCTGGTTGCCGCCGGGGTGGCACACCTGGCAATAGCGGGTGAATACGGCATCGCCCCGCACCAACTCGGTCGGGATCGGGGCCGGGGTGGCATCAGTGGGCGTGATCGCCGTGCTCCCGCCGGGGTCGCAGCCCGCCAGGATCGACGCCAGCAAGATCAGGCTGATCACCAGTCCGGCACCAGGCCCCGCTGCCCGCCGCCCGCGCAATCCGCTACATATCTGCATTCGTGCGTTCCCCTGCTGTGGCATAAATAGACCCCCTGTCCACGGGCGACAGGGGGCGAGGCGGAGAGGGAGGGATTCGAACCCCCGAGGCTTGCACCTTGCTGTTTTCAAGACAGCCGCCATCAACCGCTCGGCCACCTCTCCCAATGTTCCTATTGTACGGCGCTTAGCCCCCGGCTGTCAACTGAGGAGACGATAGAAATAAGAAGTCAGAAATTAGAAGTCAGCAGTCAGAAATGGGTAAGCAGCTTCCCTGGCGTCGCTGAGACTCGGTCATAACGATTAATGTCTGTGTAGGATATGGCTCTGTCCATTGATGGTCGGGTGTTCCCAATATCGGGGACATGCGACCAGGGGCGGCACAAGGGCATTACGGCTTATCCAGTGCTGGCCGCAGTTCAGTTGCCATCGCGGGGGGATTGGGGTACAATAGCGGGTAGAATTCCGCACGATGATCGAGTAGCACCCACCCAATAGAACCGGATGAGATGACTGATCTCCCCGCCACAGACACCCTTCCGCCGCCCGCTGATACGACCGGAGCACGGATTGATACCCTGCTGGAAATTTCCTGCACGATCAATGCCGAATTGGATCTGGATCGGTTGTTCTGGGTCATCTACGAGCAGTGTTCGCGGGTCTTCGACACCCGCAACTTTCTGCTGGTGACCTGCGATGCCGACGGGGCGGACCTGGAGGTCAAGGTCTGGTTCTACCACGGGCGGCAACTCTTTCAGAGCGACCTCCACCACGGCAGGCTGGAAGGCCTCAGCCCCGAAGTGATCCGCACCCGCCAGCCGGTGGTGGTCCCCGACTACATCGCCGCCATCGAGCAGCGCGGCCTGACGGTGCCCACCCCCACCGACGAACAGGAACGCCTGACCTGGATGGGCGTACCGATGCTGATCGGGGACCGGCTGATCGGGGTGATCGCCACGTCGCGGTCCGGCACCCCCTACACCGACGACGATGCCCGCCTGTTGCAGGGCATCGCCGCCCAGTGCGCGGTGACGATTGAGAACGCCCGGCTGGTCGGCATGGTCAGCGAAACGGTGCGCGAACTGGTCCGCCGCACCGACGAACTCCAGGGGCTGAACATCATCTCCGCCGCCGTCAATCGTTCGCTCGACTTGCCCACCGTATTGAAGCAGGGCATCGTCGCCGTGCGGCGGGTGAGCGGGTGGGAAGTCGCCACGATCCGGCTGTGGAACCCCGGCACGCACACCTGGGACCTCGCCGCCCAGGAGGGGCTGCCGGAGGACTTGCTGCACAACAGCCCGATCCAACCGGCCAGCCCGATCTACCCCTATATCGAAGAGATGCTGGCCGAGCGGCTGCCGGTCCTGATCGACACCGAAACCGACCCGACCCTGGCGGACTATCGCGCCTTCGGGCATCACGGCGTGCTCTTTCCGCTCCAGATCGGGGAGGAGGTGCTGGGGCTGTTGTTGCTGGGCACCAGCCGCCCGCTGCGCGGCATCGGGCCGGGGGCGATGATGGCCGACCAGACCCTGCTCGCTATTGGCGACCAGATGGCGATGGCGATCCAGAATGCGCGGCTCCTGACCGACGTGCAGACGGCTCGCAGCCACCTCGCCGCCGTGCTCGACTCGACCAATGACGGGGTGATCTTCTACGACCGGGCGGGGCGGATCGAACTGGCAAACCGGGCCGTCCATGCGCTGTATAGCCTGCCGCCGGGCACCTTCCTCGGCCAGACCTTCGTCGATGTGGGTGAGACCCTGCGCCCCTTGCTCAAAGACCCCCAGATGGTCGATGAAGTGCGCGAGCAGATGGATCTCGACCCCACCACCGTCTCCACCGTGGAGTTGGAGCTGGCCCAGCCGATCCGCCGCATCCTGTCGCGGCTGACCACCCCGGTCTATGACGAAAAGGGCGAGCAGATCGGGCGGCTCTCCACCTACCACGACATCACCGAGGCCAAAGACCTGGCCCGGCGCACCCAGGAACTGGCCGGGCTGAACGCGGTCACCACGGCGATCAACCGCTCCTTCGACCTCAAAACGGTCCTCGGCCTGGCCGCCGAGAGCCTGCTCAAAGTGACCGGCTGGGACACCGCCACGATCCGGCTGTGGGACCCGCTCGCCCGGCGCTGGGAGCTGGGGGCGCGGCGCGGGGTGGACCTGCCTTTTGTGCCCATGCTCAACGAACAATCGGGCACCGATCAGGACCCGCTCTACGAGGAGGCGACCCCGGAACTGCTGGCCGGGCGGGCCGTGAGCGTGGACCCCGCCACTAACCCGGCGATGGGCCGTTACCGCGATCTGGGTCTCCTGCGGATGGTGATCATGCCGGTGCAAACGCGGGGGCAGGTGCTAGGCGCGATCGTTCTGGGGGCGCTGCGCCCCGAACCCGCCCGCGAGGCCGAGGACATGTTGACCGACAGCACCCTGGCCGCCATTGGCGAGCAGCTGGCCGTCGCGGTCGAGAACACCCGCCTGCAAAGCCAGGCCCAGCAGGCGGCAGCCCTGGGCGAGCGTCACCGCCTGGCCCGCGACCTCCACGACTCGGTCACGCAGTCGCTTTTCACCGTCACCCTGATGGCCGAGGCGGCCCAGGCGATGATCGAGCGCGACCCGGTGCGCGTGACCGGCTACCTGGAGCGGCTAAAAGACACCGCTCACACCGCGTTGGCCGAGATGCGCGTGCTGCTCAACCAGTTGCGCCCCCAAGGATTGAGCGCCGCCGGGCTGGGTGCGGCGCTGCGCAAGCACGCCGAAACCGTGGGTGCCCAGGTGGGGCTGGCTGTGACGGTGGACGTGGACGAAAACCTGCCCGATCTGCCACCCGCCAGCGAAGAAGCGCTCTATCGCATCGCCCAGGAAGCCCTGCACAATATCGTCAAACACGCCCAGGCCACGCGGGCACGGATCCACCTGAGCAGCATCGTCCCCCGCCCCGGCGCGCCCCCCCAGGCGGTGGTCCTCTCGGTCGAAGATAATGGCCGAGGCTTCAGCACCTCGCCGGAAGAAGCGGCGGAACCGGGGCTGGGCCTGACCAACATGCGCGAACGGGCCACCGCCCTGGGCGGCAGCTTCGCCATCGCCCCCGGCAAAGACGGCGGCACCGTCGTCACGGTCGCGATCCCCCTCACCTGACCCCTGCTGGTCTGCACCAGGCGAACACTACAGCCCTTGGCATACTCCTTGCAAAACAGGGCGGCGACTCGTGTTTTCAGGAGAGGCCCCCACAGGCTTAGCAGCAGGTCGTGAAATTTCATGGGTGAAAAGCAAACTTCCGACGCCGCCCGCCCGTCGGAACTATTATCGATCCTGGGGACACTACAAGCACTGGTGATCGCCGCCCGCGAGGTGACGATGGCCCGCGGCGCGGCACTCTGTGCCCCCAGCAGCGCGGAGGACGAGAACGACCTGCGGGTGATCGCCGCCACCGGCGAGGCCCCGGCGGTGGGCACACGCTGCGGCCCAACCCACCTGACCGGGGCGGATCGGCGCGTGCCCTTGCTCGGCGCAGATGGATCGGCCAGCAATGCGCTCCTCCTGTTCGCCCTCGGCGACCCGCTGCCCAACACCGCTGCCGCCCTGGAAGCCATCCAGGCTGCCCTCGGGCTGACCCTCTACAACGCCCAGACCATCGAGCAGAGCCAGCGGGCGGTGTCGGAAAGCGCGGCCTTGCGCGAAGTTGCCACCGAGATGGTGACCCAACACGAGTTGGCCTCCCTGCTCGATTTTATTGTGAATACCGCCCGCGCCTTGCTGGGGGCGGATTATTCCGGGCTGGCAACGGTAGACGCCAGGGGGGGGATCGTCTGGCAGGCCATGACCGGGTATCGCACCGACGCCTTCCGCCGGAGCCGCTTTGTGCTGGGCCAGGGCACCGCCGGGCGTACCATCCAGACGCGCCAACCGGTCGTCATCGAGAATTTCGGCACCAACCCCAACTTTCCGGTCGAGGAATTCCCGGTCCACCGGGCCGAGGGGGCCAAAGCGTTTTTTGGCGTGCCGATCTGTAGTGGAGCGCGCGCCTTCGGGGCGCTCACGGTTGGGTATCGTCACGCTCGCCAGATCTCCGCGCAGGATTTGCGCCTGGCGAGCACGCTGGCCGACCAGGCGAGCGTGGCCCTGGAACAAGGGCGGCTCTATACCCAGGCGCAGCAGCAGACCCGCTTCCTGGAAAACGTCATCCAGCATGTTCCGGCAGGGATCGTCGTCGTCAGCGCCGACGAGTTCCGCGTGCTGGAAGTCAACCGGTTCTACCTCCAGTTTTTGGAGGAGCCGTTCCGCAGCGGTGCGCGCCTGCTGGTGGGGGCGACGGTCGAGGAGTTCTTGCCCCAGGCCGAAGAGGCAGGCATCATCGCCATGTTTCGCCGGGTGATTGCCACCGGTGAGCCGTTCTTCCTGACCGAGTTCGAATACCACGGCTTTGCCCGGGGTGTCACCTACTGGACCTGGAGCCTGGCCCCGATCTACAACGACGCGGGCGCGGTGCAGAACCTGTTGCTGCTGGTGGTGGAGAGCACCGAGGCGGTGCAGACCCGCCGCCAGGTCGCCGCCGCCTGGCAACTGAGCGAGGAACGCGCCCGCGAACTGGACACGGTGATCACCCAGATGGCCGACGGCGTGGTGATCTCCGATGCGACAGGACAGATCGTGCGGATCAATCCGGCGGGCGTGGAGATGCTGGGACACGGGATCATGGCCGGGTCGGCAGAGGACTACTCCCACATCTACCAGGTCTACACCCCGGATGGCCGCCTCTACCCGTGGGAGGATCTGCCGCTAACGAGGGCCAACCGGGGGCAGACGGTCATCCGCAGCGAAGTGGTGATCCGCCGCCCCGACGGCAGCGAACGCACCCTGAGCATCAACGCCACGCCCCTGCGCGGCGACGATGCGCACCTCACCGGCGCGGTCGCCGTCATGCGCGACGTAACCGAAACGAAAGAGACCGACCGGCTCAAAGACGAGTTCCTATCCATTGTGAGCCACGAGCTACGCACCCCGTTGTCCGCGATCCTGGGCTACAGCGATATTCTGTTGCGCGGTTTGCATGGCCCGCTGAACGAGCGCCAGGGGCGCGCGCAGATGGGGGTCCGCAATAACGCCCAGCGCCTCCTGCAACTGATCAACGATCTGCTGGATGTAACCAGGCTAGAGGCGCGGGAATTGCCGTTGCTTCCGGTGCCACGGGGGTTGGCCGAGGCCGCCAACACGGCGATCCACGCGGTGCAAAGCGTGACCCTCGCCAACAGTGTCGAGGTGCTGAACACTATCAACCCCGATTTGCCACCCGTTCTGGCCGATAGAGATCGGTTGCACCAGATCCTGGGGAACTTGCTCACCAACGCGATCAAATTCACCCCACCGGGCGGACGCATCGTGGTGGACGCCCGGCCCAGCACAGTGCCCGCCGATAGCCCGCCGGATCAGGCGGAAGGCCCGCCCGACGCCCCGATCCGCAGCATCAAGCTGACCGTGCAGGACACCGGCATCGGCTTGACGACCGAGCAAGCAGAGCGGATGTGGGAGCGGTTCTATCAGGCCGACTCGACCAGCAGCCGCAGCTACGGGGGCACGGGCCTCGGCCTCTATATTGTGCGGACCCTGGTGGGCTTGCACGGCGGCACCATCTGGGCCACCAGCGCCGGACGCAACCAGGGAACCACCATCCACCTGCGCCTGCCCCTCGCCCCCGGCCCGCAGGCGAACGAGCCGCGCCGATGAGCCGCATGGGCACCCCCACCCACCGCCACCGCCAGGCGACCCGCCTGCGGGCGCTGGGCACGCGCTCCCGCAGCCAGTCGTGACCGGTGCGCCCCAAGGGCGCAGGAGTATCACCTACAGACTTGGCCTGTTCGGTGTATAATAGGAGACGTTGCAATCTATCTATTGGATGGAGAGACTTTCCGATTATGACCGCACCTGATCCCGTAACAACGATCCTGTTTATCCGCCACGCCGATGTTCACAATCCCACCGATATCGTCTATGGCCGGTTGCCCCGCTTTGGCCTGAGCACCATCGGGCGGGAGGAGGCGGCCCGTACTGCTGCCGCGCTCCAGGCCACGCCGATTGCCGCCATCTACAGCAGCCCCCAGTTGCGCGCCCGGCAGACCGCCGAGGCCATCGCCCGCCTCCAACCCGGCGCGCGCGTGCAGGTGACCGGCCTGCTGGCCGAGGTCCTGACCGGCTGGCAGGGCACCTCCAACAAGATCATGGGGGAGAAGAACTACAACTTCTACCGTGACCGGGTCAACCCCGAAGACGAGGACGTGCCCGACGTGGTCGAGCGCATCCTGCGCTGGACCGACCGGGTGGTGCGGGACCACGCCGGGCAGACGGTGGTCGGGGTGACCCACGGCGACCCGTCGATGATGGCCCGCCTCTTTTTCCTCGGCCAGGAAGTGACCATCGAGAGCCTGCGGCAGCGCGACCTCTATCCGGCCAAAGGCTCGGTCACGCGGCTGGTTTTCAGCGGCAGCGGCCCCGCCCGCACCCAGCATCCCACCGTCAACTATGAGGACCCCAGCGCCGCCGAACACGCCGCGCTGGAAGCCGCCGCCAAGGCCACCGCCGAGGCCGCCGGGGCACCCGCCGAAGCCAGTCCCTGGGCCGGAACCTCCGCCGAGTCGGTCGCCCCCTTGCCCGCCGCCGAAGCGCCGATGGGGTCATCCGAAGAAGAAACCGTCGCCCTGCCCGCGCACCCCGGCGACATGGACGGCCACCGGCACAATGGTCTTGCCCCCGCCTCCCCCAACGCCCTTTATGACGAGCCGGTAGAGGCGGAGGTACAGTAAACAGGGGATAGGGGTTGGGGTTAGGGGTTGGTAGCTCGTGATGCGTGATGCAGGACTTGCATTACTCAGCACTCAGCACTCAGCACTCAGTACTAACCCCCAACCCCTATCCCCCAACCCCTATCCCCCAACCCCCACAAAGGAGCCACCCATGACCGACACACCCGGCACTGAACGCGAACCGATTGGCTTTATCGGCCTGGGGGCGATGGGGCTGCCGATGGCCCGCTGCCTGATCAAGGCGGGCTATGCGCTGACTAGCTGCCCGCACCAGAACCGCGCCCCGGTGGAGGCCCTGGCGGCAGAGGGCGCGACCGTGGTAGACACGCCCCAGGCCGTGGCCGCCAGCAGCCGCGTGGTAATCACGATGGTGCCCGACGCGCCCCAGGTGGAGGAAACGGTGCTGGGGCCGACCGGGGCGCTGGCGGGGATGAGGCCGGGCACCGTGCTGATCGACATGAGCACGATCAACCCCGCCGCCACCCGGCGCATCGGGGCGGCATTGGCCGACCGCGACCTCGCCATGCTCGACGCGCCGGTCAGCGGTGGCCCGGCCCGCGCCACCGACGGCACGCTGACGATCATGGTCGGGGGCGACGAGGCGGTATTCACCCGCTACCGCCCGATCCTGGCGACGATGGGCCGCCAGATCACCTATGTCGGGCCGCTGGGCAGCGGGGAGACGCTCAAAGCGGTCAACCAGTTGATGATCAGCATCATCATGCTGGCGAACGCCGAGGCGCTGGCGCTGGGGCTGAAGGCGGGCCTGTCGCTGGACACGATGCGCGAGGTGATCGGCACGGCCAGCGGCGGCAACTACCTGCTGGCGAACTGGCTGCCCCAGCGCGCCTTCACCGGCAGCTATGCGGGCGGCTTCGCCCTGGATCTGTTGCTCAAAGACCTGCGCGCCGCGCTCGCCTCCGCCGAAGACCTGGGCGTGCCCACGCTGGGCGGCTCCCTGGCCTACCAGATGTACCGCCTGATGCAGCAGGAGGGGCATGGCCGCGAGGACTACAGCGTCCTCCTCCACTGGTGGGAGCAAAACGCGGGCGTCTCCTTCGGGCCAGCCGAGTAATTGCACCACAGAGAACACAGAGATCTCCGTGTTCTCCGTGTCTCCGTGGTAAACGTTCGTCGTATGGATGCTACCCAACTCCGCGCCGCCATCACCTGGGCACCCCACTACCACCCGGAATGGGATGCCGACCCCGACTCCTACCTGGAAGCCGGGCACCTGGGCTGGAACAAGACGCGCCGCCTGGGCAAGTGGGAGGACCCGGCCACCGGGTGGAAAGCCTACATCGGCGTGCAGCATGTGGACCCCCGGCAGGTAGGCTGGGGGGTGGACGCGCCGGAGGCCCGCTTCTTTGTCTCCTGGTTCCTCGGGCGACGCTGCCTGGGCCTGCGCGTAGCTCCCACCATCGCGGCGGCGCTCGCCCTGCTCAGCGCCGTGTATCGTCCCGCCCCCGCCGCCCGGTGAGCCCCAGCGCGCCGCCGCCCACTCCGCCGTGGACGCCCCTGGCCGCCACCTGGGCGACGATCTTCCTCGGCCCCCTGGCCGGTGCCCTGGTCACGGCGGTCAACCTGCGCCGCCTGTCCCGTCCCGACAAAGCCCTGTTCGCCCTCGTCACCGGCCTCGTCTCGCTGGGCCTGCTGGGCGCGATCTGGATCTCCGGGTTGGGCGTGGGCGACCGGGGCCTGCTGACCTACCTGCTCCTCAGCGCGGGCAACATCGGCCTTTACCTCTACCTCCAGCAGGCCGACTTCGCCGCCTGGGTGCGAACCCATCCTCGCGACATGCCCACCTCCCCCTGGGCCGCTGCCAGTTGGGCGCTGATCGGCTTCGCCGTGACCATGCTCGCCCTGCTGGCCCTGCTCACCACCCTGGCCCTCGCCGCCATCGCCAGCGGGGTGTGATGGGGGGTTGGGGGTTGGGGGTTGGTGACGAGGGATCAGGGATCAGGGATCAGGGATCAGAACGACGCAATACGCATCACGCATCACGCATCACGCATCACGAACCACGAACCACTACACCTTCGCGTGCGGCGTGACCGCGATCTCCGTGCCGCCTTCGCCGGGGAGGATCTCGTAATCGCCAAACAGATTGGGCGCTTCCTGCTGAAGCAGGCGCAGGATCGTGATCGCCAGTTTGCGGATCTCCGGCTCGGCATACTCGCTGGCCCGCATCTCGATGAAGTGCCGCCAGGAACGAGCGTTGGCCGTGACCACGATTTTGGTCTCGGTAGCATTGGGCAATACGGCCCGCGCCGCCTGCCGGGCCATCTTGCGCCGGTGCGTCTTGTTCGGCACATCGGCAAACTGCGTGTCGAGCAGTTCCACCAGCTTAACGTAGGCCGCCTGGGTCTCGGCCATCGTCTGTTCAAACAGGGCGTGCGCTTCGGGGTTTTGGGCGATGGCATCTGGTTCGACAAAGTCGGCGGTCGTCTCGTCTACATACCGTTGTGACAACTGCGAATATGAAAATCCTGCCCTGTGTCGGATTAATTCGTGAGTCAGGCTGCGCGAGACGCCGCTGATCAAGAACGTCCAGACGGCGTGTTCGATCACGCTGCCGTGCTTGGAGTCGAGGATGTTGCCGATATACTCGCGGTTGGTCTTGCGGCCCTTGCCGAACGACATATAACAGATCCGGCCCCCGAACTCCACCACCTGTTCGGCGGACGACGGAGCATCGGTTTCCCAGGTCATCCCTTCGGCGGCGATGAATTCGTCCTGGACTTCGGGGCGGAAGGTCTGGCGAGCCAGCAAGACCACCTGCGGCTCATGCACAATACGCATGGGGGATCCCTCCTGGGGATTTGGGATTTGGGATTTGGGATTTTGGGATTGCGGATTCAGGATGGAGAGCCGCCAACCGCCCATTCCAAAATCGGCAATCTAAAATCCAAAATCAGCGAAGACCGCCGCTATTATAGCACAGCCCCCGGCCTCTGCCTACTGCTGCCGAACGGATCGGTACCCCAGCATACAGCCAGGGGCCGGTTTTCGTTGTATAGTGATCGAGTGGCCGGACGGCACCGCGCCAGGCAGTTTACCCAGCAGAGGAGATTTATATGGACACCGAAACCGTAGAAACCGTGAGCGAGGGGCAACCCGCCCCCGACTTTACCCTGCCTACCACCGGCGGGGGCGAAGTGACATTGAGCAGCTTCCGGGGGCACCCGGTGGTGCTCTACTTCTACCCCGCCGACGACACACCCGGCTGCACGGCCCAGGCCTGCGGCTTGCGCGACATGCACGCCCAGATCACCGACAGCAACGCCGTTGTCCTCGGCGTCAGCCCCGATGATGTCGCGTCGCACCAGCGCTTTGCCACCAAGTTTGGCCTGCCGTTCACCCTGCTCAGCGACACCGGCCACAAGGTCAGCGAACTGTATGGCGTGTGGAAAGAGATGAATGCTTACGGCAAGCATTACATCGGCATCGAACGTTCCACCTTCATCATCGGCCCCGATGGCATCGTGCGCCACGCCTGGCGGCGGGTGAAGGTAGACACCCATACCGAGCGCGTGCTGGAAGCGGTGCGGGCCCTGGAATCAGGATCGCCTGCCACCGCGTAAGCACGGGCGCAAAGACTGGCGGCCACCAGCAGGCCACCCCTGAAGCGGGGTGGCTCGTTTATGTCATGCGCCAACATCCCCAGGCGGGAGGGTGCCCTGGCCGAAAGGACGAGGGTAAATAGTCCGATCTGCCGATGTACCCCCGCCGCCGGGGGCGTAAAATAGGTGGGCTTGCCAGAAATATTGGCGTTGGAGCCGCCAATAGGCCCAGCCAAAAAGCCCAGCCCACATCCCCAATGTTGGAGCAGCCCCAGCTGAACACAGCGCGTCCACCCCGCACCGGCTCAAGGAAGAGGCGGCGGATCGTCGCCGGTGGGCGGTGTAACACAGGATAATACTGCGCCTGGGAGGTGTGTAACACGCAACTGCTAAGATGAATCCCAGTCTATACACAGCGGCCACCCGCGATACAGGCCATACGCACCGGGACATCTTCCCGACAGTCGCTGCTCCACCATTTGCCATACCCCATCTACGCCTTTAGACCGAGATCCGTCCCGCTCCTGGTCCCAGGACTTGACAGGGATAGTTAGCAGTAGTATTATTTAGCAGTGCTAACAGTGGAGCCTGCTAATTATGAGCATTGCAAATTGTTAGAGGCGCTAAAGATAGAAGACGGTGAGCACGGCTCACAGGTACAGGGGAAAGGTGGGTAAGATGGCGACAGCGATAAAGGAGTCGCTGGGGGAAGAGGTCACGGTAGACCAGCATGAGGCGCTGCTCCAGCAAGCAGGCCAGACATTTCGAGTGCTCCAACGGCTGCTGAAGCATGTAAAGCACGCGCTGTTGGCGGATGTCCCGCAGGAGCTAGCCCGGATGGGCGACGGGCAATATCGGGCCCTCCATCTGCTCAGCGACGAAGGACGGCTCACCGCAGGCGACCTGGCCGGACGCTGCAATGTGGCCGACCCGACCATGTCGAAAGTCGTCAAGAGCCTGGAAAGCATCGGCTTGGTCGAGCGGCATACCGACCCCGACAACCGCCGTATCGTCTGGGTCAGCTTGACCCCCAAAGGCCGGGCGATGCAAGAAGAAATGGTTGAGCATTTTGCGCGCGGCATTACGAGCGTGCTACGGCCCCTCAGCAACGCGCAACTGAAAGATATTATCACAGCCTTCCACCATCTGGAGAGTCTGATTGGAGACGAGACAGACGGCGAGAACAATCAGCAAGGTTTGAAGGAGGACTCAATTCATGGCAAGCACTGATGTGCAAGAACGCGCGCCCGGTGGGGTAACCCACTCTTCGGGAGCGCACATCAGCCAGCGGCAATTGTATGTGATCATGGGCGGTATCATGCTCGGCGTGTTACTGGCTGCTCTCGATCAGACCGTTGTCGGCCCGGCAATGTTCCAGATTATCAAGGACCTTAAAGGCCTTGAGCACTATGCCTGGGTCACCACGGCTTATCTACTGACTTCCACCGTCACGGTGCCGATTGTCGGGAAACTGGGCGACCTCTATGGCCGTAAATGGTTCTTCGTCGGCGGCGTGATTATCTTTATGCTCGGTTCCGCCTTATCCGGCCTCGCCAGCGGCACTCAGGAGTTTAACCTTCTCGGTTTGACCGTTCCTGGCCTGACCACCGGGATGGCCCAACTGATCTTCTTCCGCGCCTTCCAGGGCATCGGCGGCGGCATGATCTTCGCCAACGCCTTCACCATCATCGGTGACCTCGTGCCCCCCGCCGAGCGCGGGCGCTGGCAAGGGCTGTTCGGCGCGGTCTGGGGCCTCTCCAGTGTGATCGGCCCGACCGTCGGCGGCTACATCACCGACAACATTAGCTGGCAGTGGGTCTTCTATGTGAACATCCCCGTCGGCATCCTCTGCCTCGCGGTGCTCATCTTCGCCTTCCCGACGCTGGCCCCGAATATCCAGGGCAAGAAGGTCATCGACTGGCTGGGCGCGTTCACCCTGACCGCCGGGATCACCCCGCTCCTGCTGGCCCTTTCACTGGGCGGCAGCAAGGACTTCCCCTGGGACTCGACCCAAATTATCACCATGGTCGTGGTGGGCGTCGCCTTCCTGGCCGCCTTCCTCTGGGCCGAAACCCGGGCGAAGGAGCCGATCATCCCGCTCGACCTGTTCAAGAGCCGCATCTTCACCCTGTCGATCATCACGGTGTTCCTGGTCGGCCTGGGCATGTTCGGCGCGATCATCAACATCCCCCTGTTCATCCAGGGCGTGCAGGGTGACACTGCCACGAACAGCGGCAACAGCATCACCCCGATGATGTTGTCGATGGTGGTCATCAGTATTGGCTCCGGCCAGTTGCTCAGCCGCACCGGCAAGTACCGGATCATGGGCATCCTGGGCATCAGTGCCCTGACGGTGGGCATGTTCCTCCTTTCGACGATGCATGTAGACACCCCCCG
>JBBSAN010000101.1:0-13149 GCA_038252265.1 Chloroflexia bacterium | reverse complement strand
AGTGGATGCCACCGACTTTATCGCCACCTTCAAGGCGATGGAGAAGGCCGTGGCCTACCTGCGCGAAACCCGTGGCCCTGTGCTAGTCCACGCCCATGTTACCCGCCCCTTCAGTCACTCGTCGGCAGACACCCAGTCCAACTACCGCCAGCCCGAAGATCTGACCGAGGAGCAGGCCCGCGACCCGCTGACCAAGATGCTCCAACTGCTGACCAGCAACGGGATCAGCGCCGACGATCTGCAAAAGCTGGACGCGCTGGTCAAGAACGAGATCCGCAAGCTCGCCAACGAAGTGACCGAGGAACCGCGCATCGACGCCGCCACCGTCACCGACTATGTGACCGCGACCTCGCTCCAGTTGCGGGTGACCAGCTTCCGTGATCCGGCCCACAACGCCAACACCGCCCCGCCCGACGCCGAGTTGATCCCGATGCGCGACATGATCAACCGGGTGCTGATCGAAGAGATGGGCAAGAATGAGCGGATCATCATGTTCGGGCAGGATATCGCCGACTTCCCGCAGAAGGGCAAGCCGACCACCGGCCTGAAGGGCAAGGGCGGCGTGTTCCACGTCACCCGTGGGGTGGGCGCGGCCTATCCCGACCGGGTCTGGAACTCGCCCCTGGCCGAAGCAACCATCCTGGGCACGGCGATGGGCTATGCCCTGGGCGGCTGGCTACCGATTGTTGAGGTGCAGTTCCGCGACTATATCCATCCCGGCTGGCAGCAACTGGTAGACGAGATCGCTACCCTGCGCTGGCGGTCCAACAACACCTTCGCCTGCCCGATGGTCATCCGCGTGGCCTATGGCGACTACCTCGGCGGCGCAGGCGCGATCTGGCACAGCGAGGCGGCGGTCGGCCCCATCGCCCACTATCCTGGCCTGCGCGTGCTGGTGCCGTCGGACGGCGCATCGGCGGTGGGCCTGATGCGTGAGGCGCTCGACTCGGGCGACCCGGTGGTCTACCTGGAGTGCAAGTCGCTCTACGAGAACAAGTTCGCCCGCTCGGCCTGGCCCGGCCCCGACTACCGGGTGCCGCTCGGCCTGGCCCGCACCATCCAGCACGGCGACGATCTGACCATCGTCACCTATGGCAACCTCGGCCCGCGCTGCGTCGCCGCCGCCGAACGGCTGGAAGCGGAACACGGCTACACCTGCGAGATCATCGACCTACGAACCGTGGACGCCGGCTACGACCGCACCACCATCCTCCAATCGCTGAAGAACACGCGCCGCGTGCTGGTGGCCGACGAGGACCGCCCCATCGGCGGCTTCGGCGGCTCGGTGGTGGCCGACATCGCCTCCAACTGGTGGCACCACCTGGACGCGCCGATCGGGCGGATCACCCCGCTCTTCACCCGCGTCTCCTACGGGCCGGAGGGCGAAAAGGCGATCATGCCCACGCCCGACAAGATCTACGACGAGGCGATGCGCATCCTGCGCTACTGAGTCACGCGCTTTCGATCACCACAGAGGCCACAGAGATCTCTGTGATCTCTGTGGCCTCCTTATCTCCGTGGTGAATTTCATGGTATACTGGCGATGATGAACAAGCCTAACCTGCTCCTCCTGCACGGCGCAATCGGGGCCAGCGATCAGTTCGCGCCGCTCCTGCCGCTGCTCCGCGACCGCTTCACCCTGCATACGCTCGATTTCGAGGGGCACGGAGCCACGCCATTGCAGGCTCCTGCCTTCAGCATGGAACGGTTTGCGGAGAACGTGCGGGAATATCTAGAGCAGCAAGGGATCGAGCAAACCAACATCTTTGGCGTTAGTATGGGGGGATATGTGGCGTGTCTCCTCGCCCGCAGCCAGCCGCAGCTTGTGAGCGGGATCGTTACGCTGGGCACGAAATTCGATTGGACCCCGGAGGTAGCCGAGCGTGAGGTGGCGCTGCTGGACCCGGAGAAGATCGCGGCCAAAGTGCCCCGCTTCGCTCAGGCATTAGCGGCGCGGCACACCGCCCTCGGCTGGGAATCCGTCTTGCAGCACACTGCCGCAATGCTGCGGGCGCTGGGGCAAACGGGCGGCTTGCAGCCCGGCGACGTGGCCGGGTTGGACCAGCGCGTCCGCATCTGCCTGGGCGACCGCGACAGCACGGTGACCCTGGCCGAAAGCGTGGCGATGGCCCAGGCGTTGCCCCACGGCGAACTGGAAGTTCTCCCCGGCACCCCGCACCCGTTCGAGCGCGTGCCCCTGCCGCGCCTGGCCTACACCCTCACCGATTTCTTCGGGCAAGCGTAGGGTCTTTTATCGCCATGCCAACTGTGACCACCCGAGAAACCTGGCCCTGCCCGCCCCTGGATATCGGTGATGCTGCCGCGCAGGATGCCTGGGCTACCGCGCTCATGGCAGGCGATACCCCCCTGCCCCACCCCGCCGTGCGCTGGTATATTGCCGAGCGTCCGGGGCTGATTCGGGGCGTGTTCCAGCCGCCGGAAGAGATCAACCGGGCGGCGTGCGAGCGGCACAGCATCCCCATCACCCGGCGGCGGTCGGGCGGGACGGCGGTGCTGGTCGGCCCGCGCTTCCTCAGCCTGGATATCGCCCTGCCGCCCGGCCACCGCCTGGCCCCACCCGATGTGACCGGCGCGTACCGCTGGCTGGGCGAAGCGTGGCTGACCACCATGCGGCACCTGGGGGTCGCAGACGCCCGGCTGGTGACCGTGGAAGAAGTGCGAGCGCGCCCCTACCAGCCCATACGCCACCCGATCCCCGGTACCCCGATAACAGACGAGGCGCTGGTGCGGCGGGCGTGCTTCGGCTCCCTCTCGCCCTACGAGGTCGCGGTGGGCGGGCGCAAGCTGGTCGGGTTGTCGCAGGTGCGGCGGCGGCCTGGCGTGCTGTTCCAGGTGGGCCTGCCGCTGCGCTGGGAGGCCGATCTGTTGGCCGAGTTGCTGGCTTACGATGCCGCCGAGCAGGCGCGGCTCCAGGCACTCTTGCGGACGCGGGCGCTGGGCCTGGCCGATCTGCTCGATCCGATGCCCCTGGCCGCCGAGATCATGGCTGCTTTCGAGGCCGTACTGGCCGCCGATTGGGGCGTGACCATGCCGCCGTCCCCGGAGCGCCGCTAGACCAGCCCACACCGCCGCACACAACGAACCGGAGGGATACCCCTCCGGTTCGTTAATGTCCGCGTGCTTTACCGACCGCCAGCGCGAGGCTCGGCATCGGCGGGCGCGTCAGGAGCGCAGGTTGGCCGGGAATTCTTGCAAGAGCCACAAATTGCCATCGGGGTCGCTGAACTCGGCAAAGAGCACCCCGCCCATGTCCGACACTTCGCCCACGGGCAGCCCGCGCTGTACCAGGGCGGTGCGCGCCGCGCCCATATCGGCCACCACCAGGTGTAGCCCCTTCACCGATCCCGGCACCATGTCTGTAATTCCGCCCATCCCGGTACCGAAGACGATGCTACAGGCAGAGCCGGGCGGTGTAAACTGGATCACGCGCATCCCCTCGGTCGGTTGAACATCCACCTCTAGCTTAAACCCGGCCTGGAGATAGAACACCTTGGCGCGGTCCACATCCGACACCGGGACGGGGACCAGTTCTAATTTCATATCGGGCAGGGCGGGCAGGTTCTCGTTGGGGTTATTATCCATCACAGTTGCTCCTTTTAGGGTTCTCATGGGCGCGGGCGAGCGCCCCCGGCGGGGGTCGCCCCACCTGCACCGGGTGGCTAAGATTGCGTCAGCAGTTCGGACAGGCGCTCCCAGGTTTCGCGCGCCCCGTCTTCCATCCCCCATTGGAGCACGCTGTCGCGGTCCTCGGTCGTATCGAAGCGCGAGGTGGTGGTCAGCGTTGTCTGGCCGTCGTGCTCTTCGAGGGTCATTGTCTCCACCGAGACATGGCCGGGCAGCCCTTCCCATTCAAAGGTCTGGACCACACGCTCGGGGGCCACAATCTCCTGATAGACGCCGTGGAAGGCGTATTCGGTGCCGTCGGCATCGCGGTTGATGAAGCGCCAGGTGCCACCGGGGCGCACGTCCATCTGGTCTACCTCGGTCGTCATGCGGCGCGGCCCCCACCATTGCGGGATCAGCGTGGGGTCGGTGAGCACCGCGAACACGCGGTCGCGCGGCGCGGCAAAGACCCGCGTAATCGTAATCTCCTTCTCCGAGGGCAGGGTAAGCGTGGTGGCGAGGGTGCTACTGGTCATGGTGATTAGCTCCTTTTTGAGTAGATAGCGAATAGAGTTAAGCAGCAGGGTTGATCAGTCCCAACCGGGCGGGCGCGGCGTGACGGTGCCCTGTTCCAGGTATTCCGCCAGCTTCTCCAGGCTTTGCCGCCAGCCGACTTCCATCCCGGACAGCGCACCGAGCGCGGCCTGGGCGGCGGTCAGGACGACGGACTCCAACGTGAGCCGGGTTTGACCGCCTTCCTCGGTGAACGTCACCGTGTTCAGCACTTGCAGTTGCGGCACGCCCGCCGCGTCTGCGAGCGCGTGGGTAGTGAAGACGAGCCGTTCGGGCGGGACAATTTCGTGATAAATCCCGTCGTTCGGGTAGAGCGCGCCGTCGGGGGCACGCATCTCCATGTGCAGCGCCCCACCGGGCCGCACGTCCAGTTCGCAGACCGGGATGGTAAAGCCATGCGGACTCCACCACTGCGCCACCTGGGCGGGATCGGTCCAGGCGGCAAAGACCCGGTCGCGCGGCGCGTTGAGGAGGCGGGTGATCGTCACCGGCACGCCGATGGCGGGCGGCGCGGGGCGTTCGGGGTCAGGGTTCATTGTCGTCACGCGGCTGCTCCTTTAATTGTTGGTCCTGAAGGAATGCCTCCAGGCGATCCAGGCGATCATTCCAGAGCCGGCGATAGGGTTCCACCCAGCGGGCCACGTCCTGAATGGGGGCGGGATTCAGGTAGTGCCGTTTGGTCCGCCCCTCTTTGCGGGTGGTGATCAAGCCCGCCTCTTCCAGAATGTCGAGGTGCTTGCTGACCCCAAAGCGGGTCATCGGCAAGGACGCGCAAAGCTGGGCGAGTGTCTGCCCGTCGGCCTGCGCGAGTGCATCGAGGAGATGGCGGCGGTGCGGGTCCGCCAGCGCTTTGAACACTTGTTCGACTGCCATGTACCCATTATACGTGACTGTATGGTCACATGTCAAGGAATAAATGGCGGAGATCCAAAACAGATTCCGATGCGAATTAAGTATTGATTAGTCATTAAATATCTAGTATAATAATGTCTATGGCACGAACATTCAAACGCTCCCCCATCGCCCTGGCCGTCCTCGCCCTCCTGCACGAAGGGCCCATGCATCCCTATCGGATGCAGCGGCTGATCAAGGATCGGGGCAAGGATCAGGTCATCAACGTCGAGCGACGCGCCAGCCTCTATCAGACGATCAACCAGCTCTTGCGCGCCGGGTTGATCACCTTCTGGGAGACGGCCCGCCAGGAGGGCTTCCCTGAGCGGACGGTGTACAAGCTGACCGACCAGGGGCACCAAACCGCCGTGGTCTGGCTGCGCGACATGCTATCGTCTCCGGCGCAGGAATTCCCGGAGTTCCCGGCGGCGGTCTCCCTGCTGCCCTTGCTGACACCCGAAGATGCGCTGCACCAGATGGAGTTGCGGGAGGCCCGGCTGACCGACCGGATGGCGCGCCTTGATGAGGAAGTGCAGGCGGCGGGGGCGGACCTGCCCCGGCTGTTCCTGCTGGAAACCGAATACATGCAGACGGTATTACAGGCCGAGTTGATATGGGTCCGCGCGATCATCGCCGATTTGCGGGGCGGTCAGCTAATATGGCATCAAGAATGGATGCGGCCCACGGTGCCATCCGACAGCGACGAATCGGCAACGACCACTGACGCAGAGGCGTAGAAAAAGGAGCAAGCAAGATGGCCCTTCAAACCGCAGAACCCCGAACGCAGACGACCACCACCGCGCCGGGACGCTATACCCGCGGATCGGTCATCTCCAACGATGGGACCACTATCGGCTACCGCCAGCTCGGCCACGGCCCCGGTCTGGTGCTGCTGCATGGCGCGATGGAATCGGCCCAGAGCCACATGCAACTGGCCGAGGCGCTGGCCGACCGCTTCACCGTCTACCTGCCCGACCGCCGGGGCCGAGGACTGAGCGGGCCTTATCGCCCGGACTACACCATCCAACGGGGCGTGGAGGATGTGGAGGCGCTCCTAACCAAGACGGACACCCACTATGCCTTCGGGCTGAGTGCCGGGGGGATCATCATGCTCCAGGCCGCCCTCACCCTGCCCACGCTGCACAAAGTGGTCCTCTTTGAACCGGCCCTGGTCGTCAACAACACCGTGCCGATGACCGCGTTTTTGGCACGCTATGACCAGGAGATCGCCCAGGGCAAGATCGCTGCTGCCCTCGTCACCGCCATGCTCGGCGCGCAGATGGGGCCGCCGATCTTCAACCACATCCCGCGCTGGCTGCTCGAACGGCTCACCATGCTGGGGCTGCGGAGCGAGGCGAAGGGGGCCAGGCGCGACAGCATCACCATGCGTGCGCTTGCGCCGACCTTGCATTATGACTTTCACATGATCGTGGAGATGGGGAGCGCGCTAGACCAATTCAAAGGGGTGCAAGCTGAGGTGCTGCTGCTAGGCGGGAGCAAAAGCCCGGCCTACCTGACGGCGGCGCTCGATGCGCTGGAAAAGGTC
This sequence comes from Chloroflexia bacterium, assembly GCA_038252265.1. GTDB lineage: Bacteria > Chloroflexota > Chloroflexia > QHBQ01 > JAICKM01 > JBBSAN01. The sequence continues at coordinate 6,515 of JBBSAN010000101.1, read as the reverse complement.
TTGCCCCATGTCAGTCGCGTTGAATTCCCCGGCCTGGGGCATGGGGCCTCCGGCAATACCGATCAGCACGGCCAGCCGGAGCGGGTGGCGCAAGAGCTACGCCGCTTTTTTGCCTGAAACGGCGCAATAATGCGAGACCGCACCCGCCCGGCGTGCGTTCAGGGGACGATCTGCGCCGTGTTGACCAGCAAATCGCTGCGCCAGAAGCCGCCGCGCCCATTGGTCAGCAGCACCGATTTGCCGTCGGGGGCCAGGGCGAACCACGAATCCCAGCGCGGCTGGGTCAGGTCGAGGGCCTGCCCGCTGTCGGTGTCCACCAGCACGATCCGCCGCCCTGAATAAGGGTACGCCTGCACCAGCAGATGCCGCCCATCGGGCAACCACTGCGGCAGGTCCACCGGGCCGTCAGAGGTGAGCGGCACCTGGCGCAAGACCATGCCGTCACGGGTCAGCAGCGTCAGCGTGGCGGAGCGCGGCCAGCCCTGGCTGCTATCCCAGGCGACGGCAGCCAGGTGCGTGCCGCCGGGGTTCCAAGCCAATGCCGGGGAATGCACAGCTATCGCCGTGGCCGCGCCTCCATCCCGATCTTGCAGGCAGAGGCCCGCCGAACAGGCGTAGGCCAGGCGCTGCCCGTCGGGGGCCGGGCGAACCAGCGTCGCGCCCCCTGCGGGCAATGCCGGAAGCCGCCGGGCCGGGCTGCCGTCTAATGGAGCAACCCACAGCGCACCGCCCTGCACATACCAGGCCCCCTCACTGCTCAGACCCGGCAGCACGGCGATATCCGGGCGGGCTAACTCGCGACGATCCTGCCCGGTGCGGTTGACCACAAACACCGCGCCTGACCCGCCTTGCCCATAGACGACAGCCTGACCATCAGGCGACCAGCTATAATCGGTCACATTAGGCGCAAGCCGCGTAGGGGCACCGCCATCGAGCGGAACCAACCACAGATCGCGATGAGCGTCGTCGGTAGCCTGTACCGCCAGGAACGCATCCTCTTGCGGCGACCAGATTGGGCGATCAGGCCCGGCGGTGGCGTTATAGCTATAGGAGGCCAGGGGGTTCAATGCCTGGGCCAGGGACGCGACGGCCAGGCGTTGCGGCACGCCCAGGTGGAACGACGAGGTAGCCGAGGCGAAGGGCAGGCCAGCCAGTTCCCGGTGCTCGGTGCGGAGCCGCCCCAGCCCATCATAGGTCCAGCCCCGATAGAAGCCGTAGTTGGTCTGGTACACGGGAAGATCGTAGGTACGCTGGGAGCCATTGGCATAGGTCAGCCGCGTCGTCACTTGGATCGTTCTCTCATACCGGGGCACCATCACCTGGAGAAATTCGTAGTGATCGAGCGGTTGCGTTGTATCGAGGGGATCGAGGCCGGTCTGCCCCTGGAGGCCGTCGAACGTCCGCGCTATCGGTATGGTCGGGTCGCCGCCAATGATGAAGTGATTGACGAAAGGGAGGCGCGGATCATAGCTATAGGTGTGGGTGACGAGGAACCAAACCAGTGCGCCAGGGTTCGGCAGGTAGCTAAACGGAGGCACGAACGTAATCAGCACCAGCCCCACCAGCACATAGCCGAGCCGCCGTCTCCACTTACCCCACGCCTTACGCCGCCACAACCACCAGAACAGCGCGCCCACGAGGCCCAAACTCAGCACCCACAAGCCCCAGCGCAGCCCGCCCGCCGTCCAGGATTCGGCCCGCACCGGGGCCACGATCACCGATTGCGGCTCCGAGAGCGTCGGCGGCGCACCGCTGGTCCACAGCACGCGCAGGTGAGGGTTATAAATGCCGGGGCCGGTGTAGGTATGCTGGCCGCTATAATCATGGAGGGCGAGCAGGAGGCTGCTGGTGGCGGGGTCAGCGGCGAGCGTGCAGGGCATCGCGTCGCTGGTCCCGTCATCCCAATCCCAGGTTACGGACTGACAGGCACGAACCAGGTCACTGGCGGGGTTCCAGCGTGCCGTCGCCCGCAGGTCTACGGTGAACGGCGGCGCGCCGTTGAGGGGCACCCCATCCGCAGCCTTGGCGAGGCCGAAAAACACGCCAGGAGCCGGTAACACCTTGTCCCCGTGATCTGCCGGAAAGGTGGGGGTGGGCGCGACCACATTCCCCGACGAGACCGCACCAGGGACAGCGCTCCACCAGGGCATCGCCGGGGTCGCTGTAGGCGCGGGCAGGTTAGCCAGGGGGAGCTGTTGCAGGGTGAAGAGGCCCAGCAACCCTACCAGTAACACTCCAATCCCGCCGATCAACCATTTAAGTCGCCACTTCATACAGCCTCCTATGTCGCTAGCGCGGGGGGGGGGCACACACCAGACAGGGGGAAGGAACACACGACAGCGCTGGGCCGTTGTGATCAATAACGGCCCAGCACCGGATCGGTTGCAGGCAGTAGGCGGTGATCCGCTATGCTTCCCCCGCGCTCGACAGGCGGCTCAGGCCGAATTGCACTACCAGGAAGCTGACCACGGCGACCATCGCCAGGGGGAGAAGGACGCCCAGGATATAGGCGGGCAGCACCCATTGCGGGGCGAGGGCCTGGGCGATCAGCGGCAGGGACAGCAGCAGGCCGCCGATGATCCCCATCAGATATTGCGTGACGGTGGTAGACAGCCAGCCCCAACCCGACGACATCCGCTTCGGGTCGTCCCAGTCGAACTTGGCCCACGGCACGGCGAAGCCCAGCGCCACCAGCAAGAACCCCACCCCCAGCAGTTCCACCCCAAACCAGCCGTAGAGGAAGCCGAAGAGGCTAAAGCCCTTCCAGATGGCCGCGCCCACAAAAAGCACCGTGCTGAGGATGACAAAGGGGATCCAGGCGACCACGAACTTGCCGCGCAGCAGCTCGACCCGCGAGAGGGGGGCGATCTTGAGCAGCCACCACGACTTGCCCTCCATACTGATCCCGGTAATGGCGATCTGGGTGAAGACGCTGGAGGTGAGCCAGAGGATGATCGCCGCAATAAAGACGCCGGTCAGGTCCATCGCCTTGCCGGTGAGCTGGCCTGCGGCGGCATTGGGATCGAAGCTGTTCCGGCTGCCGCCCAGCACGTTGATATAGAGCACGGGCAACATCATCAGCGGCCAGAGCATCTGGGCGAAGTTGCGCAGGTCACGGGGGATCACCCGCCAGTCCTTCAGGGCAATCGCCAGCGAGACAGGCGCGCGACCCAGCCAGCCACTATTGGCAGCATCGCGGGCCACGCGGGCCTTGCTGCGGTTGGCGCTGCCGCTGCTCTGCATCCGTACCCAGCCGGTCAGGTAGATCCGGTCGGCGATAACCACGCAGGCGGCGAAAAAGCCGAACGTAAACAGCAGGAACAGCGCCAGCCCACCCAGCGCCTCCACCAGATCACCCACCCCGGCGGCGGTCAGCCCCCGCCCGGCGATCATGGTCGGGATGGGCAGATCGGCCACGCTGCGAATCCGGGCGATCAACACATCGGCCTGCGCCGGCGACGTGTCGCCCAGGTCGCGTATCCACAGGCGCGAGGTCTGGCCGATGACGGCACAGCTCATGCCGAACAGCGCGGCAGCCAACCCCAGCACCTCGCGCACCCGCCGCGCCGGGGCGAACCGCGCCACAAACATGACCAGCAACGCGCCCAGCCCCGCCGGGAGCAGCGGCGCAGCGAACACTGCGACCAACATCAAGAGGTAATAGAGCGGGCCGTAGTGGAGGGCCAGGCCGTAGGTGACCAGCGCGGGCACGGCGGTAAAGGCCAGGATCATGTAGCTGAAGCTGACACTATCGAGCATCTTGCTGATGAACACGGCGCGGCGGTCCACCGGGGCGGTCATCAGCAGATCGAGGTCGTTGGTCAGGAACAGCGACCCCAGTTCGGTGCCGAAGCTGCTCAACAGCAGGAAGAGGGTGATCACCGTCAGGATCGCACCGGGGATCAGCGACTCCAGGTGCCAGGTGGGGAACTGGTGCAGCAGCGCGCCCGCGCCGTAGCCGATGGCGGCGGCGAACCCGCCCACCCCCCCGACCAGCCACAGCGCGGCGAAGCCCAGCCCCAGCTTGCGCCAGATCGACCGGCTCCGCAGGCCGTTCCACCACATCCGCCAGCGCAGGCTGACCAGCAGCCAGGTATCGGCGATCATGCCAGCACCTCGGCGATCGCGGCGTACTCCGCCCCTCCGGTCAGGCCGAGGAAGATATCTTCCAGCGACCCCTGACCGCGCAGGGCGCGTAGCTCCTCCATCGTCCCGGCGGCCACAATGCTGCCCTTATCAATGATCACCACCCGGTCGCACATCCGCTCGGCGATCTCCAGGATGTGAGTGGAGAGGAAGACGGCAGTGCCCAGGTTCCGCAACTGGCCCAGCAGATCCTTGACCAGGCGGGCTGAGCGGGGATCGAGGCCGACCGTCGGCTCGTCGAGGAACAGCACCTTGGGATCGTGGACCAACGCCCCGGCCATCGCCATCTTCTGCTGCATCCCGTGGCTGTAGCCCTCGATCAGGTCGCTGGCGGCGGGGGTCAGGTCGAACAGGCGCAAGAGTTCGGCAGCGCGATGCTCGGCCTGCTGGGGCGGCACCCGGTAGAGCCGGGCGATAAAGCGCAAGAACTCCCACCCACTGAGCTTACCGTACAGGTTCGGCGTGTCGGGCACGTAGCCGAACTGGGCTTTGGCCGCCACCGGGTCGCGCTGGATATCGTGGCCCAGGATGGCAGCGGTGCCCGCCGTCGGTTGGAGCAGCCCGGTCAGCAGCTTGATCGTGGTCGTCTTGCCCGCCCCGTTGGGACCGAGAAAACCCAGGATCTCCCCCGGCTGCACCACCAGATTCAAATTCTCCACGGCAACGTGCGTGCCGTAGGTCTTGCGCAAGCCCTGAGCCAGGATCGCGGGTGCCCCTGTCGCATAGGCATGGGCGGCGGTGCCGTTGGACGAAAAGACCGAAGTATTGGTTGCCATGAAAGACGATTCCCTTCTACAGGTAGGCCGTTTAAATTAATTTAACATTATTATGTAAATTAATTTGCTCAAGCAAGAATAGCGAATGCCCGCACCGGGAACGAGGTCCCGCCCCGAATGGCGGGCGGCACGGCGAAAAAGCGGAAGCCATCCGCCCCTAGCTGATCGAGCGCGCACAGGTGCTCGACAATCGGGATGCCCGCCGCGAGCAGGATGGTGTGAGCAGGCCGCGCCTGGTCGGTCATATCGTCAATATTCGCACAATCGATCCCGACCAGCGCGGCTCCGGCCTCCACCAGCGCCCGACAGGTGTCCGCAGGCAAGAACGGCCCGGAGCGGAAATAGTCGTCCCCGCCCCAGCGGGCCGCCCAACCCGTATAGACCAAGACGGCCTTGCCCCGCAGATCCAGACCCGCGAACGCTTTCGGCCCGATGGCCCCTTCGTGCAAGGCAGAGACGACCACACCGGGCAGGTCGGCCAGCTTATCGAGCGGCAACCCGGCGAGATCAGGCAGATCGGGATAGCGGTGGAACGGCGAGTCCACATAGGTGCCGGTGTTGCCGCCGATGGCATACGTGGCGATCTGGAAGGTGGTGCCGGGAGTATAAAGACTCCGTGCGGCGCTCTCGTCATGGGTGAAGTGGGTGCCGAACTGCGGCACGGGCAGACCCGGATAGGCGGGCATCCCTGGCTCCAGCGGGTGACTCAGATCGATCAGGCGACTCATATGCACTCCTTTAGTATACTTCAGTTAGGGGCAAAAGCCCCAGATCGGTTATTCCGGCCCACGGTTGGTGCAAAGCCGGTCGGTGCGGACCACCCTCAAGCTGTCATCCTGAGCGCAGCGAAGGATCTTGTCCGGGCCACCTGATCGCTGGGGGAAGATACGGGCGCTTGCCGCAGCACCTCTGACCGCCGAGACGATCCTTCGCTGCGCTCAGGATGACAGGATTGGAAGATTGGCTATCATCGACTGATTTTGCACCAGCCATGCACTCCGGCGCGGGTCTGTTGCCCCGCCATCATCTACGTCAAAAGCGGGAAGGACGTTCCAAACAGAAATGCGGAGTGCGAAACCCATTCCGCACTCCGCACTGTATACGCCGCATTCGCTACGGTTGCAGGGTCAGCGTACCCTCGGTGGTTTGCTTGATCTGGTCATCGGTCCACGGCAGCGTGCGGTACTGGCCGTGCAGGTAGTCCTGCACCATGTCGCCCCAGTGCGTGCTGCCGGGCTGGCCCGACTCGCCGGGGCTGAAGATCAGTTGGGTGCGGCCCCAGTCGCCGGGGCTGGTAATCATCCGCATCGAGGGGTGGCTGCGCTGGTCATAGTCCTCGTTGTAGCTCGCGGCGGCCACCGTGTAGCTGTCGCCCGGCATCGGGAACGGACCAATATTGAACAGGCGGTCAAGGGGGGACACCGCCCCCAGTGTGTGGTTGAAGGTGACGGTGTGGAGCGCCCCCCACGACCACTTGCTCATGTCGCTGCCCAGCCGCCCCTGCACCTCGCTGAGGGCCGAACGCACGCTCTTCAGCAGAATGTCGTCGCGGGTTTCTTTGGCGGGCGTGGTCGTGTCGTCCCACCAGGCGTT